>JADGAW010000132.1 GCA_015231815.1 Nitrospinota bacterium | reverse complement strand
ATTTTGAGAAGGAATATCCCTCTGACACAATTTTTCTCATTTTGGGAAGTGATGCATTTCTTGATTTGGTGAACTGGAAAGAAGCAAAATCCATAATAAACCACGTACATATTGTGGTAAATCTTCGACCGGGAGCCGATATTTCCTTAATAAAAACATTTTCCAGACTTTTTTTTGGAAATTTCACTGAGCAAGAAACCGACCTTGAAGTGGATATTGTTGTTTCTAAAATTTATGAAAGAAACCAGAAATCTGTTTATTTGAATTTGGTAAGACAACTGGAAATCTCATCCTCTTATATTCGTTACCGTATGGAAAGAAAGGAAGATATTTCCTTTCTTGTTCCCCAAACGGTTATTGATGTGCTTAAATATAATCCAAAACACAGATAATTGCATGGTGTTTCAACGTTCTTTGTGATTTTAAGATGTATTTTTGAATAATTTTAAAACAAAAACTTTTACCAAAAGTTTTAAAGTCTTTCAATCAAAAATAACATTAGTAGATTAAATTATGCCAACACTCATCATACTTAACAACTTTTTATAATGAAACAATGAAGGGGAAAGAGTATATTCTGGCGGTAGATGATGATCATCTCATTCATACTATTGTACAAAAAACCTTAAAAGAGACCGGATATGAGATTGTCTGTTGTACAACGGGTAAAGAAGCTATTGATTTAATAAAGCAGAGAGAACCAACACTTCTTCTCCTTGATTACCAACTCCCCGATATGCTGGGAAGTGCCGTAATTAAAATTCTCAAAATAAAAGGGCTCGTACCTCCTTTTCTTGTTATGACCTCCATGGAGAACCTCGAGATATCTGTTGAGATGATGCAGTTGGGGGCTCTCGACTATCTGGTAAAAGGAAATCAAAACTTTATCAAACTAATCCATCCGACAGTTAAGCGAATTTTAAGGCACATCTATATCGAGGAGGAAATGAACCGAGAGAAAGAGATGGCTCAAAAATACCTTGATATCGTAGGAGTTATATTACTTGTTCTTGACGCTGAGCAACGCATTACCCTTTTAAATAAGGAAGGATACTCAATTTTAGGTTATAAAGAAGGTGAGTTAACCGGGAAGAACTGGTTTGATGCCTGCCTGCCCAATGCGATTAAGAATGAAGTCATACGTGTTTTTGAACAATTAATGAATGGTAAAGGAACATTAGCAGAAGAATATGAAAACGTCGTGTTAACAAAAACAGGTGAGGAAAAAATTGTACATTGGAAGAATACGGCAATAAGAGGTAAAGAGGGGGAAATTATAAGTGTACTTTCTTCAGGATTGGATGTAACGGAAAAACGAAAAGCTGAGAAACAGTTACTCCACCAAGTGGAAAGTGAAAAGCTTATTTCTGAAATATCTGCTCTCTTTCTTAATATTGAGATAAATGAAAAAGATAGTATAAACATCATTAATAATAGCTTAAAAAGACTCAGTGCTTTCTTTAATGCATCCCGCTGTTACCTTCTTTGTTTAAACGAAGATAAATCGAAGTTTGTCCATAAGGCTGAATGGTGTTCACAATATATTGACCAGAAAGTTAATAAAATAAAGGAAATTTCCGTTGACGACCTCCCCTATTTAAAAGGCGACGAAATAAAACGACTCCATAAAGAACTTGATCTTATTGATATCCCCATTTATGTTTTAAATTCCTTACAGGGTTTGCTTTGCGTGGAGACCATTACAAAAAAACTCTGGGAGGAAAATGATATTCGAACCTTACAGGTCATTGGGGAAATCATAATGGGAGCTCTTATGATTGAAAGAATCGAACACGACAAGAAGATGATGGAAATAAAAGCCTTTTCAACGTCTAAACTGGCGACTCTTGGAGAAGTTGCAACAGGCGTTGCTCATGAAATCAATCAACCTCTTACCTATATTAGTTGTTTTTTTCAAAACCTTGAAATAGAACTTATGGAGGGGAACGAACTTGACCGGGAAAATATGTCAAAAAAGGTCATTGAGGGGAACAGACAGGTTGGGCGAATTATAACAATCATTAATCATTTAAGAACCTTTGGCAGAGAAGAAATCCCGAAAAAAAGAGTGAGCATTAAAACAATAATTGACAATTCTCTCCTTTTAATTGGAGAAAGAATACGTTTAAAAAATATAACCCTCAACATAGATACAAGCAAAAATTCCTCTGACGAAATAACAGGAAATGCAAATCAACTTGAACAGGTATTTATAAACCTCTTTCAAAACGCAATTGATTCTTTCACACAAAAAAAGGAACGTCCTGAAATAACCCTCAATTTGAGGTCAGACATGGATAAAAACCTTCTTATCATAGAGTTCAGCGACAATGGTTGTGGTATGGCAAAAGATACCTGTGAAAAAATATTCGAGCCTTTTTTTACCACAAAAGAGGTTGGAAAAGGTACTGGTCTTGGGCTTTCCATTGTTTACGGAATCATTCATGAACATGGAGGGACAATTACCTGTAATTCAACAATAAATGAAGGAACAACCTTCACCATTACCTTTCCCTATTCTCCGCCTCCATAAACAACCCTCGTAAAAATACTCTGAACTTAATGTATGAGTGATATAAACGATTAATTACTTAAGTTTCTGAATATTGCTTAAAAGGTCATGAGCACTCTGAAGGTTGGGAGCAATCTCAATGGCTTTCTTGAGATGGAAGGTTGCTTTGGGTATTTTCTCTGGATCGTTGCTGTCAAGAATGGCTGATGCCATATTATAAAGAATGATTTCGTCATCAGGATCAATTTCATGTCCTTTTCTATAATGCTCAATTGCTTTTTCGTGCATCCCTTTTTTCCGATAAATTATGCCTAACTTATTAAGGGTATGCGCCTGTATTGGTTCTATCTCAAGTGATTTATTGAGAAATTTCAAGGCAGTATCAAGGTCATGCTCAATATAAATGCTCCCAATTTCAAAGTAGGTGTGTGCCGGATTATCACTATGTTCAACAGCTTTCTTGATGGCAAAGGCTGCTTTATCATCCTGTTTTGTCTTTATATAAACCTTTGCCAGAGAAACCCACCCTTCACTGTCATTTGGGGTAATTTCTGCTGTTCTTTTGAGGATTACTGCTGCTTTTTCCTCCTCTCCTGCTTTCTTATAAGCACATATTAAGTTAAAGTGAGCACTGATATATCGGTGGTCATATTCAATTGATTTTTCCAGAGATTGAATTGATTTCTGCTGCCACTGCGTTTCTTTTGTTTCATCAAACTTATTTTGATAGGCAACACCAAGTCCTTCATGTTTTTGAGCCATTTCGGTACTCACCTCTGGCTTTTTGTTTTTTGAGTTGATGATATTTTCATACAAATCAATTGATTTTTTAAATGTCAAGATGGCTTTATTGTTATCCCCAGAGGTTAAATATGCCTCACCCAGAGCCTGCAAAACATCTGATGTGGGTTTTCGGGAAGCAACAACGTTTAAAAGGCGAACAGCTTTATCCCCCTGCTTCCACTTTAAATATATTTTTCCAAGAGCAATGCTGGCATTTGAGTGTCTTGTATCAACAGTTAAAGCCGTCTCATATTCCTTGGCTGCTTTTATTAGTTCACCAAGCTCCTGATAGAGGTAGCCCGTATAAAAGTGTGGGTCAGGAAGCCAGGGATAAATACTTGAAGCATTTTTAATTTCAAGAAGACCTTCCCGTACGACATTTTGATACTCAGATTTTAACGACTCCTCATGTTGCTTGAGCTTTGCAATTCTGTCGTTTAACTTCATTTTGGCTTTTTTCACCTCTTTGTTTACCACTGAGATGATTTTGTCCTGTAAGTTCTCCTGAGTAACGGGTTTAATAATATATTCATCAACTCCCGCTTTTACGGCAGACATGATATGGTCTTGTAAGGATTCAGCCGTTACCATAATGATTTTGATGTAATCCTTATCACTATTTTTTCTTAACTCTTTCAAGAATGCCAAACCATTCATTTTAGGCATATTCCAGTCGAGGAGAATAAGTCCGATCTTATCGTCATCCTCTACCTTTCTTAACGCCTCTTTTCCATCAACTGCTTCCTCAAGATACTTATAGTTGTATGACCTCAGTAAAAGCCTCAGACTCCTTCGGGTTGTTTGAAAGTCATCTACGATAAGGACTTTTATGTTTGCCTCTACTTTAATTTCTTCCATGATTTGTTCTGAATTTTGAGTTGTGGGTTGTCATATTATATCCCCCTTTTTACCCCTTCACGATTCTCCCCATCAACCCTTCTCCCCATTTACCCATTTACTCACCAATCCTTCTACTCAATTACTCCTTAATCTTTTGCAAAAGTTGTTTTGCCTCAGGAAAATCTGATTTTAACTTAATAGCTTCTTCAAGATGTTCGACCGCTAACTGTTTTGCTTTTTCCTCATCACTTTTTAAATAAGCAACGGCAAGGTTGAAATGAAGGTTTGTATCATCAGGAGTTTGTGAAACCGCCATTAAATAGGCATGTAAAGCTTCTTTTGCCATACCTTTTCTTCTATAGGTCATCCCCAGTTTATTTAACACATGGGGCTGTTCTCCACATAAACTAATTGACCTGTCCATGAACTTAATAGCCTTATCAATATCCTCTTCATTTCCTGTCTCCAGAAAAGCTTCTCCCACCTCATAATAGGTGTGATGCGGACACTCACTTTTCTCAATAGCTTTTTTAAGGGCAAAGGCTGCTTTTGGCTGATCTCCTTGTTCCAAGTAAATTTTCCCCAACGCCAGCCAGTCTTCTGAAAGTTGTGGAGTTATGCTGATTGTTTCTTTAAGAAGTTCCGCTGCTTTTTCATGCTGACCAGACTTTTTATAGAGGGAATAGAGGTTCATATGGGCACTGATATAAACAGGGTCGAACTTCTTTGATTCTTCATACGACTTTATGGCTTTTTGATCCCATTCCTTATTATTTGTTTCCTCTGATTTCTGTTCGTAAGCTTTACCTACCAGCATTTCTTTTTCTGCCATTTCTCTTGGAGAACGTTTCTCCTTTCCGTATTTCCCGTACATTATGGAATCAGAAAATGATTTTATCGCCTTATTGGTTTCCCCCGTCATTAAATAAGCCTCACCTAGAAGTTCTAAAACGGTGGAGGTAGGTTTCCGTACCACAAAAGGGGAGAGACTTTTTATTATTTCATTCCACTGCTTTAGGATTTTCAAGGTCTTTGCAAGAGCAATACATGCATCCTGAGATTTATTGTCAAAGAACAACGCTTGATGGTAATTGGTAACTGCCGAGTTATACAAACCAAGCTTGTCATATATAAGCCCAATTTCAAAGTAGGGGGTTGGTTTCCAGGGATAAAAGTTTGTTGCTTCCTTTATACGGTGAACAGCATTTTCATATATTTTTTTCTTCCTTTGATTGCTTTGTTCCAAATCATTTTCGTCATTCTCAATTTTCTCAATTTCTTCAGCAGTTGTTTTCTTAATTTTTTCCAGTTCATCGTTCATGAGCCAAACAATAACCTGCTCAAGAGCTCCTGCTAAAATCGGCTTGGAAATACAGTGATGAACCCCCATCTTAATTGCTCCAAGAATAACATCCTGTTTGGATGCTCCTGTTGCCATAATGATTTTTATCTGCTCTGTTCCATTGATCTTTAATAAGTTTTGAACAAAGGTCTTGGCAGCATCATTCTCCATCTCCCAATCGATAATGATTAACTTGACCGTGCAAAATTTTTCAAAGTGTTTGAGTGCTTCCTCACAGTCAGTTTCCTCAAGAACATTATCATAGTCGTACTCCAGAGTTTTTAAAACTCTTTTTAGTTGTTTTAATTTGTCTCTATCATCATCCAAAAGAAGAATTTTTAAATGAGACCTGATATGTTTTTCGTTCATAGGGTTTTCAAAACTGAGTTCATTGTTAGGGTGAGGTTAAAAAATGAGGACAGTTACGAGGTAACCTAACGTTACATTTTTGATTTCAAAAAATCAGAGAACTTATAATCAACAGATGCAATATGACCCGTTAGCCAACTTTTAAGAACATCTTCAAGGTCAATTTCAACCATCATATCAAAGCCATCTTGATTTCTCTCAATTAAAGCATTTAAGGTATCAATAAAATCCCGATGTTCCAAAATCTGAACATTTATAGCCGGATAGTTATATTTATTGAGAAGCTCCTCCTCAAAGGTGAAATGCTCATTGGTATAAGCAAGCAGTTCCTTGAAGGTTTTATCGAGAACATCTTTACTT
>JADGAW010000131.1 GCA_015231815.1 Nitrospinota bacterium | reverse complement strand
AGATATTCAAGATTGTACAGAATATACAGGAGATGCATCCTATGTAAGCTCTCAATGTGGTGGTTCAATTGGTGCTTATAGCTCTTCTGCATGTACAAGTGTAAGCAGAGTTGGTTACTGTACAAATACCAATATGAACTCTAGAACCCACTACTATTCCGCTACCACTACACTTACATTAGCGCAAAACATTTGCACACAAACAGGAGGAACATTTACATCAAATAAGAACGTTATTTTTTGAGGGTTTTCAGATTGAACTTTTTATAAACTTTTGTTTTACGGTATTTACCTTTCTTCTCTTTATTAGGCGGATTTCGCTATTTTACGGGGTAACATTTTTCCCCTTGTTACCCCGTTTTTTCCCTTGTCTGGTGTACAGTTAGTGTACAAGTTTGAGATGAAGTTTTTTATGACTTTAATGTTCAAAAGTATTACAATAAAATAAAACTAACTTGTAACAGGAGGTTTTCATGAAAACCCAATCTTTTCTTAAACATTTTTTATTTCTTTTTATCACTTTAATATTCTTGCCAGCTTTTTCTCATGCAGAATGGCATCAAGCTTTTTCCGTGGGTGACCCAAGTGCTGGCGGAATTATTGGTGCAACAGATGCAAGTAAAGGGTGCCTTTGTATCACGGTAAGTGCCAAAGATGGTAAAACAAGCAAATTTCGATCAAAAACTGTTGTAGGTGCAATAAGAGGAGAGGTTACAATACAACCAGGTCATAAAAGATGTTTTAAATATATTGGCGTTTATGATGTGGAGGTAGCTGATGGAGCTTATGCGTGGTATAAATCCACATTAGGAAAAGGTGATACTTGTTACTGCAATGAACTAAAGATGTGTTAGTAATTGTTTCATTATCTCAAGGAGGAAAAAGTGTTTTTAAAAAAAACAAGCTATACATTGATAACAGGAATTGCAGTCCTGTATTTATTACTTATTACTATGGTTGATGCTTATGCTGGTTGTGTAAATGGAGGAACTTTTGCTCCAGGGGGTATAGTAAAAAAAGATTGGTCCAAACAAATATTGGCTAAAGCAGGTTATACCGGATGTATTTGTTTGAAGCCAAGACCCAATGGTACGAGTGTTAAGTTAGTCGCTACCTATTTTGATGGCTTTAATTGCTTTAATAAAGGTTCGCAAACGATTATAAGCAAGACATGTTTTGATTTTCAAGGTGGATTTAACCCTGCAGGCAATCATTTCTTCATAACCAATGATAGTGAAATGATTGTTGAAAGCCTCAGATATAGTGGTGGTGGATGTGGTTTTAAGAATTTGCAAATGAAACCATAGAGTGGTGATATCGGCTTAGGTCAGGGCTATTTTTCTTTATAAAATATTTACATTTAGGAAATCTATTTAACGATTTTTTCCCAACCTGTCAGATTGTTATCTTTATCTTTCAATGAAAGTGCATCCTTTTCATCTAGAGGGATCACAAGGTTCGGCTTCCAAACCCTCGGAGTTATGTAAATCATCACTTCACGTTCTCCCATGGTTTCTTGTTGAGAAGAAAAAAGAAGGTTTAGTCCGGGAATATGTCTTAACCAAGGAATTCCCGCATTTGATTCAGCAATACTCTTTGATGTTAGCCCACCAATAATTATTGACTGCCCATCATCAACGAGCATACTTGTAGTCGCTTTCTTTTTATCAACTTCAACAGCAACGTTACCTACAGTTGGGACAAAGCTGGAATCTTCCACATCAACATCAACCCGCACCCTTCCATCATCTCTTACAAAAGGAGTAATAGACATTAATATTCCTGATGAAACAGGATCTGTAGTTGTTACTGATGCTCCTTGCTGGGCCTGTTGTACCACAACATAACGGTCACTTGAAATGTTAATTGATGAGGTTTTACCACTAATTGTAGATAAGTAAGGTCGTGAAAGAATCCTTGCTTTATCTTTAGAAGCAAGAAGGTTAATTATAGCGGTAAAAGAATAGGTAGAAGTCAGACCCGAAGTCCGGGTAAAGGTCAGAGCATTATTGACCGTTGAACCAAAGTTTGTATTAATATTGGACAATTCCCCTGTAGCAGCATTTTGAAGCTGAGATGTTAATTGGTCTAATGCATCTCTGGAGAATTCAACCACAAGAGCTTCAATAACTATCTGGTCAGGTTCCAGATCAATTTGCATGAGAAATCTCATCGTCTTTTGTACCTCACTCCTTGGACCACTTAGATAGATTGTATTTGTAGCTGCCTGTTGAGCAAATTTAATTGCTCTTTCCCCAGTGTTTTGGTTGATAGGATAAAGCCCATTAAGTACATCAATAACTTCACTGGTATCAGCATGATAAAAAGTAATTAATCTAGAATAAAGGAACTGGTTGAAGAAAAATTGATTCTTAAGAGAGGAACTCGTGTCGGATGGAAAAAGACGATTTACAACCCCTAACTACTTGAATTAGGGGTTGTATGTTTTTCGTTATTGATTAACAAGCTCTGTTTTGCTGAAGAAGTAACTAACTTCAATAGCTGCATTTTCAAGGGAATCAGAACCATGAACTGCGTTTGCGTCAATGCTTTCCGCAAAATCTTTCCTTATAGTACCTTCTGCCGCTTCCTTTGGGTTAGTTGCTCCCATTAAATCCCTCCAACCTTTAACAGCATCATTTTTTTCAAGAGCCATAACAACCACTGGTCCAGAAATCATGAATTCAACCAGGTCGTTGTAAAAAGGTCTTTCTTTATGAACTTCATAAAAACCACCGGCATCGCTTGCTGACATTTGTATCATTTTCATGGCAACTACTTTAAACCCTTTTTCATTAATTCTATTGAGAATTGCCCCAATATTGCCCTTTTTTACCGCATCAGGCTTGATAATTCCAAAAGTCATTTCCATTTTGTGTTCCTTTCTTTGTAATTAATAGTTAACGAGCTAAAAATGGCGGATATTTTAGCTTATTTATGCTAATTTTAATAATGTATGATGTGCATCAATAGAATACTTTCATACCGTTTGTTGGTATATAATTATAATTATTTGCGGTGGAAATGTAGTGCTAACCTGTATTGCTAAAACAATGATCCTTGCAATATCGAAATCAAAACCTGACGATAATTATATTAAAGTTTCAATAAGTGAAAAACTCTCAAAATATAATGAAAATAAGGAGCTTGATGCTCTTATAGAAAGTAACTACAAGGAAGGTATAAAGTTTTTTTTGCTTGACTTAAGTAAACTTACTTATATAAACAGTATCGGTATTAACACAATTACCTCCTGTATTAAAAAAGCCTCCTCCTTAAATACAAAAGTTATTTTGTTCGGACTTGAGCACCATATTGAAGATGCCATAAAAATTAGTTGTATTCATCACGTAGCTCCAGTTGTTAAGACTGAAGAAGAAGCACTGCAATATATGTCCTCCCATTAGAGTGGAATTCCTTCGTAAGATAAACTTGCCTTGCTAAAGATTGAAAAACTGAGAGTGAAACCCTTTTAAAGAAAGATTGGGGTTTGCATCAATTTCTCTGTCTAAAACCTTTAGCCCTTTTTGAATATATTTTGAGGCAGTAAAACCTATCATTGCGGCATTATCTGTACAATGTTCCGGTCTGGAAAAAAATATGTCAATTCCCTTTTTTTGAAAAAATTCTGTCATATACCTACGAAGGTAATTATTACAGGAAACCCCACCCCCGATTGCAAGCTGATTTGCCCCGGTTTTATGTATCGCTCTTTCTGTTTTAGAAATCAGGGTGTCCAATACTGCTTTTTGAAAAGAAGCACAGACATTGTTTAGGTTAAAGGAGTTGTTTTTTCTCAAATAAACCATAACGGCTGTTTTTAAACCACTAAAACTAAAGTCACAACTTTTTTCTTGAATCATCGGTCGGGGAAACTGTATTGCTTCTTCATCTCCCTTTATTGACAACTCTTCGATTTTTGGTCCTCCAGGATACCCCAGTTCCAACATTTTTGCTACTTTATCAAATGCTTCCCCAACTGCGTCATCTTTTGTAGAACCTAAAAGAGTGTAGTCATGAATGGATTTAATATGGTACAACTCGGTATGACCTCCAGAAATTATCAATCCGATACAGTTTTTTGGTTCCAACTCCAAACCAATAAAAGGAGACAAAAGGTGACTTTCTATATGATTTTGAGGCAACAAAAAGATATCCCTTGATTCAGCAAGACCTTTTGAAAAGGAAATTCCAATCAACAGGGCTGGAGATAAGCCCGGACCCACTGTAGGGGCAATAGAGGTAATTTCATCTAAAGAAACATTGGCGGTATCAAGTGCCTTTTGTACAACGTTATCAATGTACTCAACATGAAACCGGCATGCAAGCTCAGGAACAACTCCTCCAAAGGGTTTATGTAAATCTATCTGACTGGAAATTATGTTGGAAAGAACCTGTGACGAGGTAGTAACAACCGCAGCTGAAGTATCGTCACAGGAAGTGTCAATCGCTAAAATCATTGATGGTTAAACCCTTTTATAGGGAAGGTATTCCGGTTTCCACATTGATTTTTTAATTACTTCATGAACGTCATCAGGTTTTATACTACATCCCGGTTCTGTTCTAATGATTTCTTTTAAGCAGGCTTCCGCAACTTTTACTGATACGTCTTGCAAGTCCTTAATTCTTGGAAATACTGCATTTTCGGCAAGATCTGCTCCTGTTGTGCAATCAGCCAGTGCATAGGCCGAAGTGGTGAAAATATCATTACTAATAAACTTAGTTTTTCCGATAATTGCTGCCAAGCCAACTCCTGGAAAAATAAAAACATTATTTCCCTGTCCGACTCTATAGTTTTTCCCCGCATGATTAACATTACCAAAAGGACTACCCGTTGCTACAATTGCCTTACCATCAGAAATACGATAAATATCTTCTGGAAGTGCCTCACAGTTTGCCGTTGGGTTTGAAAGCGGGAAAATTACTGGTCTGTCTGTGTTCCTTACCATCTGCCGAATGATGTGCTCATTAAAAGCTCCCGTTTGCCCTGAAGTTCCAATTAAAACGCTTACTTTTACATTTTCAAGAAGTTCCAGAAGTGAAATACCACAAGGGTTGTTTAGTTTCCAGTTTGCTGCAATTGACTTGGGTTTTGCGAAATGCTTTTTATAATCATCAACTACATGGTCGGTACAATCACTGAGAACAACACCTTTACTGTCAAGAACAAATATCCGCTCAAAGGCAGATTTTGAGTCAAGGCCTTCTTTTACCAGTGCCGCATGAATTTGACGGGCAACCCCTATACCTCCAGCTCCAGCACCATGTATTGCATAAACCTGATCTGCCAGTTTTTCTTTTTTTATTTTCATGGCATTAATAATACCTGCCAAGGTAACTGCACCCGTTCCCTGAATATCATCATTAAAGGAGGGAAGGGCGTTTCTGTAGGTATCGAGGTTGGTAAATGCATTTTGCTTACTGAAATCTTCCCACTGTAATACAGATCCCGGAAAAAACCTTTTGATATTCTCAACAAATTTTTCTATAAAGTTAGCGTATTCTTCTCCTTTAAGTCTTTTTTGAGGTAGTCCAAGATATAAAGGGTCATTAAGAAGCTCTTCATTATTCGTTCCAACATCAAGAGTAATAGGCAAACAGCAGGCAGGATGAATTCCAGCTCCAAGAGTATAAAGGGATAATTTTCCTATGGGAATTCCCATACCACCAATACCAAGGTCGCCAAGACCCAAAATTCCCTGATTATCTGTGGCAACAATAATCTCTATATTTTTCGATGGAAAATGCTGCACCATTTCGTGCATTGAGTCAACATTCTTCGGTGTTATATAAAGACCCCGTGCCTTTTTGTAAAGATGACTAAATTGCTGACAGGCCAATCCAACTGTCGGAGTGTAAATTATAGGTATTATTTCTTCAACATTGGCGTTTACCAGCGCATAGAAAAGTGTTTCATTACGATCCTGCAATGACCTTAGAAAGTTATACTTGCCCAAAGGGGATTTACGACGATTTAACCCCTCACGGACCCGCACAAGCTGCTCATCCATCGATGAAACATGATCGGGAACAAGCCCTTCAAGTCCCAGTTCTTTTCTTTCCCGAAGAGAAAAAGCAGTACCTTTATTTAAAGTTCTGTTGTTAATTAAAGATTCCCCCTCAATAGTAACGGGGATGAAATAATTTCCCTTTTCATCAAGCCATTTATAGTATCGTTCAATAGTCATGGTAGTCTCCTAAAAAAAGAATTTTAATCAAGTGAATATTTTACCTTAACCATAACACTTCATAGGGTTAGTATAAATTTTT
>JADGAW010000130.1 GCA_015231815.1 Nitrospinota bacterium | reverse complement strand
TTTTGCCTCAACAATTTCAGGAGCTTTGGCTTCTTCAACCTCCGGGGCTTTTGCCTCTACAGTTTCCGGGGCTTTGGCTTCTTCAACCTCCGGGGCTTTTGCCTCTACAGTTTCCGGAGCTTTTACTTCAGGTTTTTTTTCTACAAGACCCTTCCACACTGAATCTTTATTTACTAAAGAATCAGGAGCAGGTGTGTACATTTGCACTTCATGATCTTCAAAGGAATCAGGAGATTCAATAACCTTAATAACATCATTAAGACACTCAATATACGTTCCTGCCAGCCTTCCAATATGCTCCTTTGTATGAAAATCATCATTAAAAATAAAAGCAATATAGAGTTTTCTACAGTTAATATAGGTTTGAATATTGAGCATGTAGTGTCGTGGACTATCCCCGCAATATTTGTAAGAACTTGGTTTATCAACAAACTCAAATCCGTTCAGGTTAGGAACAAACTCTTCTATTTCTCCATCGAAAACAAAGGCTATTTCCGGCTGAGGTATTTCCTCAGAAATAAGTTTTTCTTCCTTATTGTCATTTGTATATTTCAGAAAAGAAAAGCTCATTCCTTTAAGAGGTCTTTTGCTGAACTCTTCCTGTACTGCCCTTAGAATATCTTCTTTATTCGCTCCCTGATTTACTTTTAAAACCAATGGAGCGGATGAATAGAAGTTTCCAACAGTTCTTGAAAGGTCCTGACGTTCAAAGAGTTCAATTCTTTCATTTTCGTAATAGTCCAAATAAATTTCAGGCAGATTCCAAAAACGTTTAAAGGTCATTAATAGTGCTGACAAAAGCATTTCTTCCGGCTTAACATGAAATGTTTCTGGAATTCCATGAAATATTTTTTCAGTTCCGAGAGAATCCAATGAAAGTGTTACATGCTGCACGGAATGATGAATACTATCTCTATCAACCTCCATCTCCCTTGGGATTGGAACAATTTTATAGTTCTGATATTTTTTCCAATATGCAATTTCCTCATGAGCCTTTATCTGTGATCGAAGTGCCTGAATTCTTCTGGACCACCGTTTATAGGAGGTTGTTTTTTGTGAAAGCCTCAGACTTCTTTTCTTCAGACTTAACCTGCAAAGTTCCATAAAGTCTTCCAAAAGAATATGCCACGAGAATCGGTCAATGAGAGAACTATGAGCAACAAGTAAAACCTTATTTCCGCTATTTTCATCCATTAAGATAAAACAGACCCTCACCAAAGAACCTTTATTAATATCAAGGGAATGCTGAATTTTTTCTGCCAGTGCTTCAAAGCTTTCATTGTGGTTTTTTGGCTTAATCGTGGAAAAATCCTCAACAAGAAAATAGGGGTCTTCTTCGTACGCCAGAATTTCATGCTGAACCTCATTATCTTTTACATGAAATCTTGAGCGAAGAATATCGTGGTGGGCAAGAATTTTGTCAAACATCTCATTAATAACATGTTCGTGTATTTCCTTGGGAACCTCCACTAAAATTGATTCATTTTGCAGGTGAACATACTCAAGTTTTTTCTCAAAAAAATCATATATTCCCGGAACAAGGGGAATAACACCTTTTATTTCTCTCTGCTCAGAAATAAGTGGAAATTCTCTGAGAAGGGCAACTGACAATTCTTCTACTGTCTGGTTAGCAAATATGTGTTGCGGAGTAAGTCCGAGACCATCCTTTAATCCTTTATCAGAAATTAAAAGAATTTTTATACTGTCGTTACAGAGTTCAAAGAAATTATCTGACAGTTGTACCTGCTTAAGATTTAATGACTGCCTCCATATTTCAATCAGTTTGTCTTCTAAATAGGTTAATGATTTGACTTTTCTCTTCTTAACAAGCTGTTGACGTGGTATTGTTAATAAATTTTTTCTAATATTTCCTGAGGCACTGGTAATAAATGACGGAACACGAATATATTGTGATGGAATCATCTCTTCTGGAAGGAGATCGGCAAGAAAAGTTTTTATAGAAGCTGCATCAAACTGTGCATTTTTATTTACCTGCAGAAAAGCAGTTAATATTTTTTTTCCTGAGCTTATCTCGTCAGCAATAACCGCACACTTTACAACGCCCTTATACTTTTGGAGGTTTGTTTCAATGTCCCTTAACTCAATACGAGCTCCATCAATATTAACCTGTTCATCCTTTCTTCCTAATATTTCGATATTTCCGTCACGGTTCCATTTTCCGTAATCACCAGTCTTATACATTTTTTCTCCCTTTGTTGAAAATGGGTTGGGAAGAAACCTGTTTGTATTCATGACGGGTCTTTTGAGGTAACCAGAGACCACTCCTGCACCGCCAACATATATTTCACCTGAAACTCCTACAGGTTGGGGTTTGAACTGTTTGTCCAGAATATAAAACTCCAGATCCTCAAGAGGTTTTCCAATAATGCTTCCTCTGTTTGCCTTTAAGTCCTTTTCATTGAGTTGATAAAATGACGCACAGCCTGATGTTTCCGTTAAACCATACATATTGTATATACGTGGAGTACTGTCCCCGAACTTTTCAAACCATGGAGTTAAAGAGGCGTAGTCGAAGGGTTCTTTCGTAAGAATGACATTTTTAAGGCTTAACTCTTTTACGTCCTTAGCCCCAACAGCATATTTCATAAATTCTTTAAAGCGTGACGGGGAACAGTTAAGGAAGGTTACCTTATTACTTTCCAGCAGTTCATAAAAAAATGCCTGCTTTGTTGTTTTTTCCGGAGGAACAATGACAAGCTTTCCTCCATGAAGTAAAGCTCCCAGCATTTCCCAGAGAAAAGAAATATGGCTTATAGAAGCAAGTAAAACCCAGATATCATCTTTCTGAAATTGAAATATTTTTTCCGTTGCCTTGAAAAGCCTCATAACATGGGCGTGAGAGAACTCCATGCCTTTTGGTTTTCCATTTGGTCCTGAAACATAATACATAAAGGCTTTGTCAGTAACCATTGCCTTATTGCTTCCAAGATAATCGTTATTTTCCAATGAGAGTTCATTACCCCAGATATCGATTGAAACGACCTTTTGTGCTTTTTTATCAAATCCTCTTTCTTGCTGAGTTTCTTTTATAAGAAAGTGTACATTTACATCATCAAACACCAACTCGTTTCTTTTGTCAGGAGCTTTTGGATCAAGGGGAAGACAACAACCGCCAGCCTTTAATATTCCCAGAATAACCGTTATTGCTTCAATTGAAGGTTGCATATAGATTGCCACAACTTCACCTTTTCTTAAGCCTTTTTTTATCAGAAGCCGGGCAATTTGATTTGATGTTTCATCAAGATAACGGTACGAAACCTCTCGTTCTTCACTGGTTACAGCAAGAGCCTGTGAATTATTAATTGCCTGTGATAAAAAATAGCCGTGGATGGTTCTATCCACCTTAAAGTCGTTTTTTTTACTTCCCCATGCCTTAAGAAGCTTATTTTTTTCGTCGCTTTGGGTAAAAGAAATATCCGACAGGCTAACATCCTGATTTTTAACAATCTCAGCCAAAATCATTTTTAAACTATTGACCATCTGCCGTGCAGTTTCTTCTTCAAAAATGTCGGTACTGTAATTTAAAACTCCTTTAAAGCTGTTGGTTGTTTCCGTAAGGATAAAATCCAAGTCATAGGTTGATTTTTTCGAATCGAATTCAAATTGTTCAATTGAGGCATGTTCCTCCAGAGATTCAAAAAGAGGTTTTCTTCTATATTGAAAAGCTACCTGAAATAAAGGAGAAAAAGCAAGACTTCTTGTTGGCTTTACCGTATCAATAACCTTCTCAAAGGGAACTTCACTGTTGTTTAAAGCATTTAATACAATTGATTTAACCTCTAAAAGAAGCCGTTTAAAACTTTGCTTTGGATTTGACTGTATTCGTAAAGCCAGAGTATTTTCGAAATTACCCATTAAGCGTTTAATTTCCTTAAAATTCCTGTTTTCATAGGGTGTGCCGATACAGATATCATTTTCCCCGGATTGACGATTAAGAAAAGTATATAAAGCAGAAAGGGTAACCATAAAGGGCGTTACTCCCAACCTTCGACAAATAAGAATAATACCTTCTGTTAATTCGCTATCAATCTCAAATGAAATATTTGCCCCTTTTCCGCTTTTAATGTCCGGTCGTTTGAAATCCGTGGGAAGTTGAATGCAATCGGGAGCATTGGAAAAAACCTTTCTCCAATAGTTAAGCTGTCTGACAAAAAGGTCATTCTCATATATTTTCTTTCCCCACGCCGCATAGTCAGCAAACTGAACTCGATATTTGCTCAGTTCAACATCTTCACCCTTTATTTTTTGGTGATAAGCCTTTACGAAATCTTCCAAAAGAATTGAAATGGAACGGTAATCGGCAATAATTGGATGAAGTACCAGAAGAAAAATATGCTCATCCGGGTTCATGGTATAAACAGCAACTCTAAATAAAGGACATTCAAGGATATTAAAAGGTTTCCAGCTTTCCTCTTCAATACGTTTTCTTACTTCGGTATAACGTTCAAGCTCAGGAAGTTCCTGTAAATCAAAATAGGGAACATTGAACTTACACTCCGGCATAATAAGTTGCACGGGGGTTCCTTCCTCGTTCCAAAAAGTTGAGCGAACAATTTCATACCGACCTAAAACTTTTGCTATAAGTTCTTTAACAATTTCACTATCAAATTTTCCTTTAATTCTCAATGCTTCAGCAATATTGTATTGACCGCTCTCGGGAAGCATGGATTGGAGTAAAAAGTATTTTTCCTGACTAAAGGAAAGTGGTACCATACCCCTTTCCTGAAGTATGCTTAAGGAGGGCAGTGCTTTTATTTCAGCTTCTTCTACAGCACGGGATAATTGAGAAATTTTCTGAGTGGTGTCTTTTACAATTGAAGATATATATATATTAAAAAGATTAACCATCTCCTTAATAACATCTTCCTCCAGACATGAGGCATTGTACTTAAAGACAAGATGGAACTCTTCATTTATTTCAGTAACTTCAAGAAAGAGATCAAATGCCTCAGTTTTATGAACATCAAATACAGCCAGAAAATCCAAATCTTCTTTACTCCCGTGATCCTTATCCAAATGAATGGGATTTACACCTTTTTTCCAATTACTTAAACTAAAAGCAATGCGAAAAGTTCGCTCAATTTGTCTTTGGTTATTTATATTAAGACCATTAACAATCTCCCTGAAAGGGTAATCCCCATGTTGTAATGATTCCAGAAAATTCTTTTGTAATTGTTGCAAGACAACCTGTACATTGTCATTAATTTTTATAAAGCTTCTTAAAGGTAAATAGTTTGTGAAGTTACCTACTACGGGAAGAAAATCCAACTTGGATCTTCCTGCGTACGGGGTCATTACGATAATTTCTTCCTGCTTTGTGTATTGTGCAAGTAATATCTTAAAGACAGACATCAGGAGGGATGAGGTATTAACATTTTCACGAATTGATGTTTGTTTAATCTCCTTCGAAATAATTTTATTGAGTTTAAAGTGAAAATCTTTTCCTCTATATTCTTTTATGGCAGTTCTGTTTTTTTCAATTGGAAAGTTAATGGTGCTTAATTTACCAGACATTTTCTTTTGCCAGAACTTTTTTTGTTCCTCTCCTTTACTTCCGAGAACTATTTCTTCCTGCCAGTTAATAAAGTTGGCATAATTACTTTTTATCTCAGGAAGGGAATGCTCGGAATTCAGTTCAGCTTTATAAATGCGGGGAAGTTCATTGTAAAGAATTGTTGCTGAGATATTATCGAAAATAACACGGTGAATCGTAAATAAAAGGTAATGGAGTTTCGGGTTAATACGAATAAAGTTAACCCTCACCAGATTATTTTTCTGTTTATCAAAGGGTTTTTGGGATAATTCATGAAGTTTGTCCTGAATTTCCTCTTCGGTAGGTTCGATTAACTCTTCAAAGTGAACAGGAATCTCTTCATCAATAATTTCCTGATATGTTTCTTCTCCAATAGAAACCAGTTTTGTTTTAAGAATTTTATGTCGCTTAATCAGTTTTACAATACTTTCCCTAAGGAGTACCTCATTAAGAGTACCAATGATTTTTATGCAACAGGGGATATGAAAAAAACTTTCATCACAAAGCTCCTTTTTTTCCATCAGCCATTTCTGACCTGAAGAAAGTTGATAAAGAAGCCGGTTGGGGTCAAAGAAGTCCTTTTTCTGTTCTTTTTCTGCTTTCAGTGATTTGAGGAATTCTTTTTTTTCCTGAACGGAAAGGCTTTCCCAGTTTATATCTGTTACCTTCATAAAATTATTGTATTTACGTTCAAAATCTCTTGAGCATATTGTGGGTTTTTCTGA
>JADGAW010000012.1 GCA_015231815.1 Nitrospinota bacterium | reverse complement strand
ACTTTTTAGTTTATTATGTAAATTTCAGATAAGCTCTTTATGAAAAAGAGATTAAAACTATCTTTTATTAAGCATTTTTTTTATAATAACCAGCTTTTCAAAAATATGGGGTTCTTCACCCTACCAGTTTGTAAACTTAAATTATATTCTCATGGAAAAAAAAGTAACGATTGTCGGAGCAGGCCATGTTGGAGCAACAGCAGCTATTACCCTTGCATTAAAAGATATAGCAGATATTGTTCTCATTGATATTGTTGAAGGCACTCCCCAGGGAAAAGCTCTGGATATGATGCAAATGGCACCTATATGTAACTTTAATTCAAAAATTACCGGAACAAACGATTATAAAGATACAGCAAATTCAGATGTTGTTGTTGTTACTGCTGGTTTACCCAGAAAACCTGGAATGTCACGTGACGACCTTTTATCAGTAAATGCAAAGATTACAGAAAGTGTTACCAATGAAATTGTAAAGTACTCTCCAAATTGTATCTTAATTGTTGTTACGAACCCCCTTGATGTCATGGTAAACCTTGCAATGGAGTTTAGCGGTTTTCCTAAAAACAGACTTATTGGAATGGCCGGAGTTCTTGACTCAGCACGATACCGAACATTTCTCGCTGAAGAGCTTGACGCTTCACCAGGAGATGTTCAGGGCATGGTTTTGGGAATTCATGGAGATAAGATGCTTCCTATTCCCCGTTTTACCACCGTAAATGGAATTCCAATTACAGAGCTTCTTCCAAAGGAAAAAATTGATGAAATTGGCGAAAGAACAAAAGTGGGAGGCGGTGAAATTGTAAAGCTTCTTAAAACAGGTTCAGCATATTATGCGCCAGGTATATCAATAACCGTCATGGTTGAGGCAATTCTTAAAGATCTGAAAAAGAAACTTCCCTGCGCTGTATATCTTGAAGGAGAATATGGTATTAGTGGTGTTTTTCTTGGTGTTCCCGTTATTTTAGGAAAAAATGGTGTAGAGAAAATTATTGAACTTAATCTTACAGAAGAAGAACTTGAAGCCTTAAAAGATTCTGCAGCCTCCGTTAAAGATAATATGGATGCAATGCATAAGATTAATATGAGCGAGCGTTAAGGTATTTGTTCAAGGGGAAGATTATTTTTTGTTACTATTTTTGCGTTTTATTGCGTTAACTAACCTCTTTCCTTTATGAAAAAGAAACTCCATTTTCTCTTTACCGAAATTAAAAATATAATCCTTGCCGGTTTATTTTTACTGCTTCCCATCTCCTTTACCATCTTCATCCTGATTTTTCTTTTTACAAAGTTGGACGGGATGCTTTCTCCAACGGCAACCCAAGTACTTATTTTTTTTGGGGCTGACATTACTGCAGATTACCGTGCTCCAGGGCTTGGTGTTGTTGCAACCCTCATTATTTTATTTCTTACGGGTATTTTAACGAGAATATATCTGGGAAGAAAAATCGTTGCCCTTGGGGAATTTATTGTAAAAAAAATTCCCTTTGTCAGTTCCCTTTATGGAAGTGCCAAACATGTTATTGATTCCATTACAAAAACCGACAATACATCTTTTAGAAGAGTTGTTCTCATTGAATTTCCCAAAAAGGATTCTTATGCAATTGCATTTGTTACTTCAGAAACAGAAGGAGAAATTCAACTCGTAACCGGAAAGAAGGTTTTGACGGTATTTGTCCCCACCACCCCAAACCCCACCTCAGGCTACCTTTTATTTGTTCCGGAACAGGAAATAACACCTCTAATAATGAGTGTTGAAGAAGGAATGAAGTTGGTTATTTCAGCCGGATTGGTAAACCCTGCTATAAGTATTGAGGAAATAAAAAAAATCAGGATGGAAAAGGGAATATAAAAAAAATACCCGATCCATCCGAAGATGAACCGGGTATTTGAGAAAACTATCTTACTGAAGAAGTTGGAGAACTGATTGCGGAATTAAGTTCGCCTGACTCAACATCGCAGTACTTGATTGAACAAGTATCTGGTTTCTGGTAAAGATGGAAATCTCTTTAGCCATGTCAGCATCCCTTAATCGAGAATCCGCAGCACTTGTGTTCTCAACTGCAATCTCAAGGTTGGTGATGGTTCTTTCAAGCCTGTTCTGTACAGCACCGATATTACCTCGACCAACAGACACCGTATTAATAGCTGCATCAATTATTGTAATAGCTGATTGCGCAGAATCGGCTGTTGTAATTGATGTAACATCAAGTCCAAGTGAAGTAACATCCATGTTGGTTAAATCAACACTGCTGTTCAAGTTAATTCTACTTGAAGATGAGTTATCAATACCCACCTGTACGTTCAGGGTAGTTGCAGCAGCTGATGACAAAGAACCGTTCAGGAGTAACTGACCATTAAACTCAGTGGTAAGTGACATCCTGGTGATCTCAGACATAAGGTTAGAATACTCGTTGTTAACACTAGACCTTTGACCTGATGTAAGAAGCGTTGTAGCAGCTTCCATCGAAAGCTCTCTCATACGAACAAGCATTAACGATGTTTCTGATAAAGCACCTTCTGTAACCGCCAACAGGGAAACACTATCGTTTGTGTTCCTGATTGCCTGTTCCATTGAAGCAATATCAGCTCTTAAGTTCGTAGATACCGCCATAGCAGCAGCATCATCTTTTGCTGAGTTAACCCTCAAACCTGAAGACAGTTTTGAAAGTGAATCACCGAGACTTGTAGTGTTAAGTCCCAATTGTCTCTGTGAGTTCAGAGAGTAAATGTTATTGTATATTCTTAATCCTGGCATTTTATTTTCCTCCGTGAAAATAAATTAATAAAGTTAAATTTCTATCCCGTGATGCATCCTTGCATCGGTGAATTTAGGATAAAATAGTACGCTTTTTACTGTTCACCTCCTTTACTCTAATTTTTGTTTAGTTAATTATTTCTTCACCTAATGTTTCGGATAGAAGAAAAATAACTTAACATTTTTTTATGAAATTTAATGTGGACATCATAAGATAGCCTTATGGATGGGGAGAATCATTATTTATATAACATTCTCCTGTTGGCAAATCATCGTGAGCAGCAACCTTCAATTACGTGAAACTAAAGTACAAAATGACAAAAGGTAAACTGAGCATTGTAGGGGCTGGTCCGGGTGCACCAGACTTAATAACCGTACGGGGAAAAGAGCTTGTTGAGGAAGCAGATATTATTGTATATGCTGGTTCGTTGGTAAACCCCAAAGTTCTCAGTTGGGGGAGAAGTGACGCTGAAGTTTTCAACAGTGCCGAGATGAATCTGGAAGAAATTATAAAGGTTTTATCGGAAGGGTATCAAAAAGGAAAAAAAGTTGTTCGACTTCATACCGGCGATGCTTCAATATATGGAGCAATTGGCGAACAAATGTATTATTTAGACAGGCTGGAAATAGAGTACGACATTATTCCCGGAGTAAGCTCATTCCTTGGTGCTGCTTCTTCTCTAAAAAAAGAGCTGACCGTACCGGAAATTACTCAAACAGTTATTTTGTCACGATGTGAAGGAAGAACTCCTGTACCAGAAAGAGAAAACCTGAAAAGCTTGGCACAACATCACTCCAGTATGGTTTTATTTCTTAGTGCAACGTTAGCTAAGAAGGTTGAGGAGGATTTACTAACCTCTTACCCCTTTGATACACCCATAGCTGTTGTCTATAAAGCTACATGGGAGGAAGAAAAAATATACAAAGGAGAGCTGTCTGGTTTGGCAAAACTAATGGAAGACAATAATATAAAAAAAACCGCTCTTATTTTTATAGGGGAATTCCTAAAACCGCAAGAAACCTTCTCAAAACTCTACGATAAAGGTTTTACCCATATGTTCCGCAAGGGAAAATAATGAAAAACAATGGTGTTTTGATGTTTCAGGGTACTGGCTCCAACGTCGGAAAAAGTGTGCTTGTTGCTGCTTTCTGCAGGGTTCTCAAACAAGACGGTTACCGTGTTGCTCCCTTTAAAGCACAAAATATGGCGTTAAACTCTTACGTTACATTAACGGGAGATGAAATCGGCAGGGCACAGGCATTTCAGGCGGAGGCGTGTGGCATTGACCCTCTGGTAGAAATGAACCCCGTTTTATTGAAACCTACAGGAGAAAAATCTTCTCAGGTTGTAGTAATGGGAAAACCTGTTGGCAATATGAAAGCAGTTGATTATTACAAAAAAAAATTAGAGCTGCTTCCCGTTGCAATTGACGCTTTTAATACTCTCAAGAAGAAATTCGATATCGTCGTTATCGAAGGAGCAGGAAGTCCGGCAGAAATTAACCTGAAAAATGATTTCTCCAACATGGGCATTGCCAAAGCGGTGAATTCTCCCGTGATAATTGTTGGGGACATTGATTGCGGTGGTGTTTTTGCCTGGATGAAAGGAACAATTGATCTTCTCGAAAAAGACGAACAAGAGCTGGTTAAAGGTTTTTTGATAAACAAGTTCAGAGGTGACAAGAATCTTCTTCAACCGGGAATCGAGATGTTTGAGCAGATGGTAAACAGAAAGGTCACTGGAGTATTACCTTATTTAAAGGGCATATACCTTGATGCAGAAGACAGCCAAGACCTTAACGTTTCAAGTAAATCTGTATCCAATGATAAAAAACTTATACTTTCTATTATTAAACTTCCCCGAATTTCTAACTTCACTGACTTTGCCGCATTAACACACGAAGAAGATGTTGAGGTTAACTTTGTTGAGAAACCTTCACAACTTGAGAATGCCGACTGTATTATTCTTCCCGGCTCAAAAAACACTCTTGAAGATCTTTCATTTTTGGAAAAAACCGGCTTAAAGAAAAAAATCATTGAGCATCATAATCAAAAGAAGACAATCGTTGGCATTTGTGGTGGTTTTCAAATGTTGGGAAGAGAAATATTTGATGAAGAGACGGTGGAATCCTCAAAAAAGTCAGGAAATGGTCTAGAGCTCTTCCCCATGAAGACTGTTTTCAAGAAAGAAAAAATTCTTCGACAAATTAACTTTGAAACAGTTAAATCCCCCTTTTTTCAAGCAGGAATTCAGGTAACCGGATATGAAATTCACATGGGAGAGTCCTACTGTAATGACAAAAGCTCTCTATTAGAAATTTTTACCAACTCTGATAATAAGGTTTCAGGTCTGAGCAATAAAGAAGGAACAGTTCTGGGAACATACCTTCATGATTGCTTTAACCATGATGCTTTGCGGGAAAGTTTTCTTAACTTCCTGAGAAAGAAAAAAGGACTACCGAAAAGAAAAACATTTAACTTTAGGGAGTTTAAAGAAAGGAATTTAAATATTCTTGCTGACAGTTTTAGAGAAAATATTGATATTCAATACCTGAAAAGCCTTCTCTGATTTATTTCCCTGTTAATTTCAAAACTTCTATCTATTTCTTGTGTTGTTAGGGGTTGTGGTTGGTTCGGGTTTAATAATTCCACTCTGAAGATTAGGTATTGTTCTCGGAGCACCAGAAGAATTTGTTTGGTTGCCAGAATAACCTAAGGTATTAATTTTCTTTTTACCAGTATAGCCTTCGTTTAAAGGGTTATAATTTCTTTTATCCATCACTTTCTCCTGTTATATAAAATTCAATTGATGTGTATTGGTCTTTTGCAATCAAAACACCATTACTATTTTCTATTAATTTTAAACCATCATTATCAATAGTATAAACCTTTTCCAAATAAATTGACCCTTCATTGGGATATGATGTGGCGTAAGAATCACCACCAAAATACCCAATAATATCTGTACCGTCTTTTAAATGAACCCGTAACAATGAGTTAGGTTTTTGTGAGAAATACCAATCCCATGCAGTAGGGATTTGAATATCAAAATGTTCTCTAAAATATTTAGAACTAATAAGTTTTATATAACAAAAAGCAAGAAAAACGGGTGAAACAGTAAGAATAAATATTAACGAAAAGATTGCCCAATTTTCATGTTTTGTTTCAATCAATAAATAAGGAACCCAACCAGTAATAGCTATATTCAAAAGGCTATAAGAAAATGCTTCAAAAAGAACATCTTTTAAAAGAAAGTCCTTATTAGGTACTTTTAAGCGAACAATCTTCATAATAATAAAACCTGGCAAAATCAAAGTAGCAAATGCAAAAATATATTCTATTTTTAATATATTTTCCAATTCCATAATAATTATTTCATATTTGTAATGTACTCACCAAGAAAATACAAATAATAACGTTTTTTTCTATCATATGCAACTAAACATAACATATATTTTATGAGTTCCAAATCGAAGTACAACTTTTCAACAGTTCAATTTAAAGTGAATGCAGGATATAGAAGTCATTTTCAGATTCCTTTTGGAGAATTTTCATTCAAATTAAAAGAAAGTTGCATTTCGGTCTAAAATCCAAGAAACAGGATTTATCTATTTAAATATATGGAAACTTTGTTATATTTATAGCAATATTAATTCAGGAATGAAAATATGTTAATTGCAGGAGATATTGGCGGAACAAAAACATTGTTAAGCTGTTACCAAAAAGATGACTTACGAACATCTCTTTATAAAAAACGATACCCGTGCAAGGGCTTTGGTTCTTTAGAAGAGATTATTAAAGTTTTTATAGAGGAATTTAACATTGACCCCACCATTTCAAAAGCATGTTTTGCCCTTGCAGGTCCGATAAAGAACGGTCATTGCACAATAACCAATCTTCCCTGGGAAATGGAGGAACCTTCCATACAAAGCGAGTTTGGATTCCAGAAAGTTAAATTCATCAACGACTTTGAAGCTGTTGGGTACGGAATTCAGGTATTAAATGATGACGAATTTATCACCCTCAACAAAGGGGAAGAAACAAAAGAGGGAACAATCGCTGTCCTAGGAGCAGGAACTGGTTTAGGAGAAGCATATATGAACTTTTCCCAAGAACAAAACAGATACATTGTTTACCCAACCGAAGGAGGACATTCGAGCTTCTCACCTCATAACGAACTGGAGATTCATTTTCTTCAATATTTAATGACAAAAGAAGAACATGTAAGTTTTGAAGGAATTCTCGCAGGAAAAGGTTTAGTTAAAATGTATTCTTTTTTAAAGGAGTCGGGGAGATTCACAGAATCAGAAAAAATTAACGAAGAAATGAAAACCAACGATTCTGCTGCAGTAATTTCTCAATATGGTCTTAATAATGAAGATAAGCTTTGCGAAGAAGCATTGGACTTATTTGCCTCTATTTACGGTGTAGAATCCTCCAACCTTGCCTTAAAGTTTTTTGCTCTTGGAGGAGTTTATCTTGCCGGAGGCATATCCCCTAAAATAAAAGAGAAGCTCCTCGACGGAACCTTTATGAAATCATTCTTACACAAAGGAAAGTTCAGGGATTTTCTCACGAAAATTCCCGTTAAAATTGTAATGAACGAAGAATCGGGGCTAATAGGCGCAACATATATTGCCTCAAAACTTTAGTATTTATAGAACCACGACGAGAATCAAGTTAGAAGGTTTAAATTACGAATTTTATATACAATTAATTGAGGAGAAGGTATGGGAGAAATAACACAGGAGGAGCTCAGCAAAGTAACCCACAGGTTGGCTTTGGAAGGTTTTAAAGGGTCTGGAGCTAAAAAGTACGGAAATAATGATATTTGCCAAAAGCTTAGGGAAACGGGAAGTAACCTTTGGATGGATACTGGCAACAAAGAAGCTGCTGAAGAGGTATGGACTGATGAATTCAGTGCTTTAACCACGAACAATACATTGGCAAATCAGGTTGTTCAGACGGGTATTATGGACGAAGAAATTAAAAAAACCGTCTCTGTTTTAAGAAATACATTTCCTGGAATTGATGATGAAACTCTGGCAATAGAAATTGGTTTTGTTATTAACTGCAAAATTGCCCTACGACTTATTGAAAACTTTGGCGTTAAGGTCAGCGTAGAACTGCACCCTCATTTTGCCCGTGATATTGAAAATACACTTGCATACGCACGACGCTATATTGCAGTATGCCCTGAGTATTTCATCATTAAAATTCCCCTCACCCCTGAAGGTTATTTGGCAGTGAGAAAGCTAACGGCAGAGGGTATTCCCATAAACTTTACCCTTGGTTTTTCAGCCCGTCAGAATTATTTGGCAGCAGCATTATCCAACCCGGATTATGTTAATGTTTTTCTTGGCCGATTGAACTCAGTTGTTGCAGATAACGGTCTGGGAAATGGCGATAACGTTGGTGAAAAAGTCACTTGGGCTACGCAAAACTCATTGAACCAGTTGAAAAAAAGTAACAACAATATTCACACAAAACTCATTGCAGCAAGCATTAGAGGAGGTGAACAGGTTTTCAAGCTCGCCGGAATTGATTGCCAGACAATTCCTCCGGCAGCGGCTCAATCAGCTTTGCAATCGGGGAAAAAGCTTGATGAAATTGTAAAAGGTGAAACTCTTGTTGGAGAAGTGGGAATGAATAACCCTGCTCAATTTGAACCCTTGTGGACAATTTGTGACAAATTTAAGAACTTCATCGAAGAGCTTTCAAACGAATTTCTTGATGGCTATACGGGAAACGACTTAATTAATTTCTGCGAAAAAAAAGAAATTGACCTCTTTCATCGCTATACTGCGGAGGAATTAATGGAAATTAAAGCTGACGGAAAAATTCCAAAATTGTCAAAGTGGGAAGGAAGTGTAGCCCTTGACGATTTAATGACTTATTCAGCACTTCTGTCATTTGTAACGGATCAGGAAGCCTTGGATAACCGAATCAAAGGGTTTTTCTCGTAACCACTAAACCTTAACGATTAACAGGTATGCCCTTCTTTTCTTTGACTTGGGAGTCTAAGTAAATGGTTTGCTATTAAACAACCAGATAATATCCAGGCAAAAAGATAACAATAAAGTCCAAAAACATAATGTTTTGGGTAGTAATCCCATATAACACGATGTTTACCTTGAGGTAATCTTATTGCAGAAAATGCATAGTTTGCCCTCGATATTTTCGTATCAACTCCGTCAACAGAGGCTTTCCAGTATTTACTCCAGTTATTGCTGAAATAAAGAAAACCTTTCTCATTATTTTCAACAGAAAGGACAAGTCTGTTATTATTAAACTCCTTCACCTCAATTGTTGCAAAGGGGCTTTCCAGTTTATTTCCTTCAATTTTGGGCTGTTCATAGAGTTTCAGTAACTTTTTACTTTGGAGGTGTTTTTTTAATAAATTCTTTATTTTTAATTCTTCGACAACCGGAAGTTCCTGAATATTACCAAGAACCTGTAGTGAACTCTTTTTCTCAGGACTTTTTTCTACAAATAACTTAGGAAACTTTCCATGTTTGATTTTTGGTTGAAGCATTTCGTCAAAAATCTCTTTTTTAGATAGTTTTTCTTTAACTGACCTTAAGGGGTAAAAACACAAGGTCGGTGAAACTATTGATGAATAAAACAACTGCTCAATAAGTGGAATATGTGTTATGTAACCATAATATCTGTTAAGCATATATAGTTGACTGTCGCCAAATGATGCAAGGGAAAAGGAGGAAGATTTTCCTGTAAGGATTGGTTCATAGGGCAATGTTGAGGAATACAAAAAGAGTTCTCTATACCATTGAAATCCGGGTTTTTCTTTTAACTCAATTCTCGCTATGGTATTCAAGGGTTCTTTATGGAGGTTAATTCTCCCAAGCAGATGGCTATATAAAAGAATGTCAATGACAAACAAAAACAGAAGCAATGTAATAACCGGCTTAAAAGAGATATATCTTTTAAGATAAAGAAAAACCGTTAAAATTATTGTAACAATTATCAAAAATACAACCGTTTCGATAGGTTTTATCACAATGTAAGAAAGGTATTGAAAGGAAAAGAAAGACTTTAAGACTAAAAGCAGGAGGAGAAATGTCGTAATTGCTTTATATTTGTCCCTTAATATTTCAGGCTGGTCAAGTATCACTCTATAGCCAATTGCCGCTAAAATTGAAAGGCTAAAAATCAAAAAGGCTGAAAATAGTTCCAGAACATCGATCATTGAAAGAAATGGAAAAAGAGTAGAAAAACCTTTCTGAAAAATCGATTCACCATTAAGAATCAAAGAAAATGATGTCGATTCAAGAGCCATTACCACAGCAATAATGCCAAAAACCTTTTTATAGGGAGTTTGCCCGTAAAGAAGTCCAATAAAAATAAAAAGAAGGGCAACGATCCCAAGATATTGAAACATTTCAGAAGGTATAAATTTCAATTCGACAGGAACATCTTTTCCATAAACTCTCTCATGATAGACTGTCGGTAATGTTGGAAATATAAAGTTGAGATGGTTACCCAGTGTGTTATTTACTCCGAAGCGACCATAAAGGTCTTTATCAAAAATATTTACTTCAACTTCAGAAGGTTTAAACTGTCGGTAATCCTTTATTTTTTGCAAAACTCTCACAACAGGAAATATTTCACTTTCCTTTTTATGTAAATCAACAAAAAAAAGAGTAAAGACAGGAGCAAGAAAGAGAAGTAACAGAAAAACAAGAAACAGGCACTTTACATAATTTACCTTCAAATAGTTCAATAAAAGAGAAAATTGGTAACATTTGAATATAAAAATAAAAGCAAAAAAAAGAACAAAATAAAACAAGAAGTAAACGGGAATATGTATGTTCGCTAGTGTTCCACAACAAAGAGTAAAAAGAAGAAAATAATAAAATGCCCTTTTATTATTTAGATTATCAAGAGCTCTTAGGAAAAAAACAAGTGTTATCGGAGTAAGAAAAAAACAGGTAAGAGATTGCCTGAAAGCAACAGGAATGAACGCATATAGAAATAAAAAGGTACCAAATGCCGCACTCTTTTTACATTTAAGAATAAATAGGATAAGGTAATATACACCTGCTACCGCAATAAACAACCTCAACCAGTTAAATATAATAAAACTGGTAAACGTTTCAAGTGAAAAAACTTTCGTAATAAGTATCGCCAAAAATGTTGCAGGGTCAAGAAAACCTACCAGGTTTATTACTGGATAATAAGGAGTTCCGCCTCCGCTGTAAAAATTCCAAAAAGGAAACTCCCCATTTGAAATTGATTCCGCAAAAAACTTATATATACCGTACCAACGAATGGCATCGTGGGTAAAAAATTCTTTCTGAACAAAAAGGGCATTTCCATGAAACGCCAAAAATGAAGCAAAAAGGGCGATTAATATAAAAAAATTGGATGTGACAATTTTCCGCATACTCTTTCGAAAAGTTATAAATATTACTGTCGTAAGTTAAGCCTGAGTATTATACCTTTGCACATAGTTTCTTGAATCTGCTCGCAGAATAAACAGAAACTATACCCCTTCACATTCGTTGAATAAGTGAACATACTTCACCACGACGAATACTTTATTTATTATTTGTTACAAAAAAAGCTTGTAAGCCGGATTGTCGGTTTCTTCCCGGTAATTGTAGTGAAGTTTGTTGAGGAATTGGTTGAACTCTTCCCGGTCTTTTTCCGGAATTTGAAAGCCAACTAAAACTCTACCATAATCACCGCCATGCATGCGGTAATGAAAGAGGGAAATGTTCCAACCGGAAGACATTGCGTTAAGAAAATTACTCAACGCCTGAGGACGTTCCGGGAAATCAAACATATAAAGAACCTCATGAGCCTTTTGGTCGCTCTTACCCCCAACCATATGACGAACATGAGTTTTTGCAACGTCGTTATCGGTCATATCAAGACAAGAATAGCCCTCTTTTTCCAGATTTTTTTGAAATTCCTCTCTTTCTGGAAAATTTTCTATACCAATGCCAACATAAATATGAGCATCTCCTTCTCCAGAAACACGGTAATTAAACTCTGTAATACTTTTATTTCCAACAAAATGCTCACAGAAATATTTCAGCGAACCTGGTTTTTCCGGTATGGTAACAGCAAAGAGAGCCTCCCGACCTTCACCCGTGCGAGTACGTTCTGCCACGAAATGAAGGCGATCAAAGTTCATGTTTGCACCAGAATTTATTGCCACTATTTTTGCGTTCTTTACCTCATGATTTCTCAAATAGTTCCTCATTCCTGCAACAGCAAGAGCTCCCGCAGGTTCCATGATAGTACGAATATCCTCGTAAATTGATTTAATTGCCGAACTTATTTCATCAGTGGTAACCGTTACAATTTCATCAACAAATTCCTTTGCCATCTGAAAGTTTAGTTCACCTACCTGTTTAACAGCCACCCCGTCGGCAAAAATCCCAACTGAATCCAAAACAACTCTTTTATTTTCCTTAATAGACCTTGACATCGCATCACTTTCAACAGGTTCTACACCAATAATTTTTGTATGTGGCTGGACGGTTTTTAAAAATGCGGCAACTCCGGCAATTAAACCACCTCCACCAATAGGGACAAAAAGGTAATCCATTCCGGGAAGTTGCTGGAGAAGTTCATGCCCTATTGTTCCCTGTCCGGCAATAACATCAAAATCATCAAATGGGTGAATAAATGTTCTTTCCATTTCTTGAGCCAAACGACCACATTCCTCCGCAGCCTCAGAATAATTATCTCCATAAAGAATGACCTCTCCTCCCAGTTGTCTGACGGCATTAACTTTAATTAAAGGAGTTGTTGAGGGCATAATGATTGTTGCAAGAATTCCCAGTTTTTGAGCAGAAAGTGCAACTCCCTGAGCATGGTTTCCTGCGGAAGCACAGATTACCCCTTTTTCTCTTTCTTCCTTGCTTAACCGGGAAATCTTGTTGTATGCCCCCCGAAGCTTGAAGGAAAAAACTGGCTGAAGATCTTCCCGTTTAAGATAGATTTTGTTTCCTGTTAATGTACTTAAATTTTGAGCATAATCAATTGGAGAATAGACAGCAACTTCATAAATTCTCGAAGTTAATATGTTATTTATTAGTTTTTGCATTCATTAAGGATTCATGGAAACATAAAATTAGGGTACTGAAGGTACACTAAAGCTAAAAGTAGAGCCTTTTCCTTCTGTACTTTTGACTTTTATTCCGTCACCATGAAGTTGAGTAACAAGCTTACAAAAGTATAATCCAAGTCCATGGTTCTCTCTTTTTTCATTTTTATTTTTAGGCGATTGACCAAACTTCTCGAAAATTTTTTTCATGTCTTTCTTGGGAATACCTGTTCCAAAATCTTCTACAGAAAAAATTACTCTTTTACCTTTTTTATTGGCATGAAGAATTATTTCTGGAGATGAAACCGAGTGATTAACCGCATTAACAATTAAATTTGCTAAAACTCTTCGTATGAGTGCTTCATCAAGTTGAACGTCAGGTACAGGTGAATCTGTTTTTAAAATTAGGTTCATTTCGTTGTTTTTTATCAATCCGGCATTTTCCTCAACGATTGATTGCAGGAACTCATGAGTATTTACCGTAACAGGGTTTAATTGCAAGCGAGATCCTTCAATTCTGCTTATATTAAGAAGTTCAAGAATTAACCCCTTCATTCTAATAATCTGGCTTTTAATTAAACTGTTTACTCCAGAATATTTTTGCAGACTTCCATCTTCTTCAATGGCATCATTGATAATTTCGTAATTCATTTCAATGGTACTTAAGGGATTTTTTAAATCGTGTACAACAAAGTCAATTAGCAGCCTCATTTCCTCTGATTCACTTTTTAGTTTCTTAATTTCCTTTTTTAATTGCTTTATTTCTTTATCTGCTTCCATCTTTTGTCCTTCAAAAAGTTCATGATAATTTATTTTTTGCTGTAAAACAGGCATGGAAAAATGAGCATCTTCTGATACAATTACACTCTACCTACACTCTACACTCTTATTGAGCAATTATATACTTTGCACTTAATATCAACAATGAGTGGCAAGTAAATTACTAGATCTTAATGGAAAATAAAAGCAAAATACTCTTAGTTGACGACATGTACGAAGTTCGAAGAACAAACGTCAACTTTCTCGATATTCTGGGGTACGGTAAGTTCGAAGAGGCAAAAAACGGTGTTGAAGCTGTGAGAAAGCTCGAAGCGGTTGCAGATATTGAAGGTCAGGAAATTAAAATGATTTTATGCGACTGGAATATGACCCCCATGAGCGGCTTTGAGGTTCTTAAAAAAGTGAGAGCTAATCCCCTCTTAAAAGATCTTCCCTTTATTATGGTTTCTGCAGAAGCAAATCAGGAAAACATTGTATCTGCTATTCAGGCAGGTGTTGATGGATACATCGTAAAACCATACAATCATAAGTCCATTGAAAAGGAAATAAAGAAAATATCTGATAAATTTACCAAACAAGGGCAAAAACTTGTTACTGAAGCCAAGGAACTTAGGGGACAAAAAGAAAAAGTTGAAGAAATCAAGGAAAAATTAGGAAGAGCGGAAACTATATTTAAAAATATTGCTCAACTCTGTCACTGGACGATTCAGCCCCTTTTCGCACTTTCTAAGCTCTATATGCTGCAAAAACGATATAAGCTTGCATCTGAGCAGTTACTTAAAGCAATAAAGCTTGATTACAACCAAGCCGACCTTCATGAAATGCTGGCAAAATGTTTCGGAGCCCAAAGAGATTACCCTAAAGCTCTTGCTGAGTTTAGAAACCTTATTGTCATTGACCCCAGCAATGCACAATACCATATGAGGTTAGGTGAGCTCGCCATGAAACTGAAAAAATTCAATGAAGCTTTAACTGCTTTTAAAAAAGCTACAGAGCTTAGTAAAACAGATGAATTAAGCAAACTGCAGGAAGCAAAAAAGCAAGGTCAAATGGGTGAAGCTATGAGAGGAGTTGCAGCCGCTAACAAAAATGACCCCAAATTGCTTGCTGAAGCTGAAGAGGCTTTACAAAAATCTTTAAAGTTAAACCCCAACTTTGTATCTGCCCATTACAACATCATGATGACCTATAAGATGATGGGAAGACCTCAGGAAGCAGCACAATCATATCAAGCAGCTCAAAAGGTTAGCCCTGAGAGTCCAGAAGATTGGGAAGCTCTTGGAAAATCATATCTGGAAAATGGTGATAAGAAAAAAGCTGAGTTTGCCTTCCATAGTGCCATAAAGGATAGTAAAGAAGATGATGCAGCAGAAATTAAGGAAGCTATCGGAGAAGCGTATCTGGAAAAAGGCATGATAAAAGAAGCTCTGGCAGCATTTGCTGATTCTCAAAAATTAGATCCAAATTCTGTAAGAATATACAACCTTATGGGTATTGCCCATAGAAAAGAAGGAAATGTTGATGCAGCAATAGAACAATACAAAAAAGCAGTACAGGTTGACCCAAAAGATGAGGCGATTTATTACAATATGGCAACAGCATATTTAGAAAAAGGTGCGAAGGATGATGCCCGGGCAGCACTAGGAAAAGCAGTAAACATTAACCCAGATTTTACAGAAGCCAAAACTCTTCTCGGTAAGATTTAACTATTTTTCACTCCTCAGGGTAAGGTATGAAAAAACCTACATTTACCCCCTCTTCATCATCGTTGTTCATAACCCAAATAACTCCGTTGTGGAGTTCTACAATTGCTTTACAGATATCCAAACCTAGACCTGAACCAATTTCCCCTTTTGTGCCGTACCGTTTTTTCTTTTGGTAATATCTCTCAAAAATAACGCTTAAATCCTTTTCTGAAAAACCAATACCATAGTCCTTTACGGTAAGCTGAATACAGTTTCTTGCCTTCAGAACCTTTTCAAGGTTTTCCGATTTAATATTGCTTTGAATTTTTTCTGGTATTTGATGAACTTGCTTGAGGGTAAGTTCAATTTGACTGTTCTCATGACTGAACTTAATAGAGTTTGTTAAAAGGTTGTTAATTACCTGAGAAACCTTGGCTTTATCAAGGTATATTGGCTCTACTTCGCTCTCCTTAATAAAATTAAGACTTATTTTTTTCTCCTCTGACCTGCCTCTCAACAAGTCACATGAGTGCTCTACCAAGGTGGCAAAGTCAACCTTCTCACATTTAAGATTCATTGTTCCAGCATTGCTCATGGCAATATCCAGAATATTATTAATATAGTTCAGTTGTGTTTCCGCTGCATTACTTATTGTTGTAATCATTTTTCTCTGTTCAGCGGTAAGGGGGTCGGGCATGATTTCAGTAAGAATTTCTGTTAAACCGAGTATGGAAGTAAAAGGAGAACGAAGATCATGGGAAACAACCGCAACAAACTCACTTTTTATTTTGTTTAATTGTGCCAGCTCTTTATTTTGTTTTTCAAGGTTTTGGAATGATTGACTGAGCTTAACTGCTGATGCGACCCTTGCTTTAAGTTCAATATCATCAAAAGGTCTGCGGATATAATCTATTGCACCACTTTTTAAACCTTTCTCAAGATCATCGGAAGTAACCTTTGTGCTGGTAACAAGAACAACGGGGATATTTTGAGTCTCTTTATTATTGTAAAGCTCGGAAGTAACTTCAACACCATTTCTGCCCGGCATAACGACATCCATGAGAATTACATCGGGGGACTGTTCTCGAACAATCTCTAAAGCTTCCTCTCCATTTTGCGCCTGTATGCATTCATACAAATCATTGAGAGCAGAAACCATCATCTTTCTTAAGGTAGGTGAGTCATCAACAACAAGAATTGTGGCTTTGGTTTCTAAAGACATGGAAATTCTACTTTAATGTGCCATAGGGCATCCACCAGAGGGACAACCACCACCCATCATACTCGGACATCCCCCCGCAGGAACATCAGCACTGGGAGAACTATTTCCATGAGCCGAAAAGGTGGAAAATTGTTTTGAAACCTTTATACTGGAACAGGTTGGACAATTCACATTATTATCTTCCTGTGAAAAAATCATTTTTTCAAATTGTTTATTGCACTCTTCGCAAATATATTCATAAATTGGCATTTCTATCTCCTTTTTAACTTTTTATTTCTCATATTTCACTCTTCACTCAAATAACCTTTTCCTGCATTTCCTTCATCCCTGCCTGTAACGATTCTATTGTTTCAGGGATATTATCACACTTATTTTCATTGTGTTGTTTAAGAGAAAAAACCACTTTCTCTGTTCCCTCAATTTTTTTACAATAATGAGCCGCAAAGGTCGCCGCTACTTTTATTGATTCTTCATTGCCTGTGCTGTTATTCAACTTTAAGAGGGTTACCGGCCCTTTGGTATTCTCTGGAAACAGAAGGAGGTCATTTTCTTCCTGATACTTTTCGATACTATTGTTTTCTGATTCATCTCTTCCAATAATCGCTTTGCAATTATCGCTTAACCTGAATTGTCTTCCCAGTTTTAGAAGTCGGGCATCCTTGAGAGTTACATCTTTTTTGTACTCGAAAAGGTCTCTTAGCCTGTTGGAAAAGAACTTATCTGTAAGAAGGCATCCTCCTGATGCGCATTGATATTCAATGATTTCAAGCTCGTTTGCCAGTTCCATTTGTGGTTTTCTTGATCTTCCGCTGATATCCAGAAGTTTTTCTCTATCGACCCAACCTTCTTTTTCAGGAATAGTTGGGTTGAAATGTTTTGCTGATAACGGGCGAAGCACCAAACCTTTAACTCCTGCTTCACGGTCGATTTTGTTTATACTATCTTTCCTTTGAGACATTGGTCTTTGACCCAAAACCTCACCAGTAAAAATAAATTTTGCATCCAGTTCCCCCATGATTTCCTTTGTTCTTGCAAACATCATAATTCGGCAATCGACACAGGGATTCATTTGTGAACCATAGCCAAACTTTGGGTTTTGAATCATCTTGAGATATTCTTCCCCCTGAAAGTAAGTCTTAATCGGAATATCAAACTCCTCAGCAACCTTTACCGCTTGTGATTTACAACCTGATGATTTGTGGGTACAGGTACAAAAAGGAGAAAAGAAATTAACTGCAATAACATCAATTCCCATCTCCTTCATGAATTTTACGGCAATGGTACTGTCAAGTCCACCTGATAAAAGACCAATTGCTCTAACTGACATCTGACGCTCTGTTTCTTCTATAATTAACGCTAATTTATTCCGCTTCAGTATCAGCAGCGATAGTTACCATAATTGTTGCAGTAACTTCCGGATGCAGCTTAATTTCTACCTGATGCTCTCCAACAGTTTTTAATGGAGTTAATTCATGGATTTTCTTTTTATCCACATCAAAGCTTTTATCTTTTAATGCATCAGCAATATCACCATGAGTAACAGAACCAAAGAGTTTTTCATTTTCACCGGATTTTCTTGAAAAGGCAAGAACTACACCATCGAGCTTTTCCTTTATTGCTTCCAGAGCCTCTTTTTCTTTTCCAAGCTTTTTCTTTTTAAGCTCAGCCTGCTTCATCAATGAAGCAAAATTTTTCTTAGTTACCAAAACTGCTTTTTTCAAAGGAATAAGGTAGTTTCTTCCGTAACCAGAAGCAACCCTGACTTTATCACCAACTGCACCAAGGTTATCTACGTTTTCCAATAAAATCACTTCCATTCCAGCCTCCGAAGTTAGTTAAAATTGTTATTATTGTCTGAATTATTATTTCCTGGAGGTTTTTCCAACTTCCTGGAATCCAGCCAAACATCAAACAGCCCCATACCAGCAACAAAAAAAGCAAGTGCTGGCTGAAAAGCTATAAAAAAATAAAACATGTACCGAAAGAATGCCGGAACATTCTTTTTCATAAAAAAGAAATGAATTAATGCCAAACCCTGTATAAAGTAAAGGGCAAAACAAATAATTAAACCGTTTATTGCGAGTTTCATAAAAAACTCGTCTCCAATATAAAGGAGAAGACAGGAAGCAATAAAAAACCAGACTAATTTGTCCGGTAATTTAAATGATGATACCGGTCTGGTATCAAAACCATCTTCTTCCCCAGAGAGTTTAATTTTCCAAAACAACTTTGTTGCGTAATAAGAAATAAAAGCACTTAACAACAAGGAAACTCCAAGTAATGCAGGGATTGCCATAATCGTAACTTTGACAATCGTTGCTGTTAGTTCCTTAAAATTGCTGATTATTTCCTTATCAACATTTGCACTTTCATAAACTTTTACTGATTCCTTAACTGCCTGTTGTATTTCCGTAGCTAAAGTTGCCTCAAAGCCTTCACCTCCACCGCTCATGGTAAAGATTAATAAGGCTGCAACCGTGGAAATCAATGCTGTTCCCAAAATAACCTTTTCAAAGGTAAGCCGCATTTTTATTAGTTCGCCCATTACAACACCTACAATTGCTACTTCAAAGAGGAAAAAAACAGCATTGTACCTCTGAATTATTGCGGCAACAATAATAAATGAAAGTATCCCGACAACCGATGCTTTTCTTATCCCAAAATAAAGGGAGGAAAAGATGACGGGGACTGCAGCAAAAAGTGAAATAACTTTCCCGGCAATCGGTAAATAGTAAAAAGGCAAAAAGAGAATAACCGTTAAAAGAACCTGAAAGTAAACATTATCTATACGAGCAAATTTGTTTGTTTCCACATTCTTTCTTTAATCAAGTTCAGTTAATCCTGAGGGTACAGTAAAAGGCATGAGACCAATGGTTCTTGCTCTTTTTATTGCTGTTGTAACCTTTCTCTGGTGCTTTGAACAGGTTCCGGAAATTCTTCTTGGAATAATTTTCCCTCGCTCTGTTATCAAACTCTTTAAAGTCTTAATATTCTTATAGTCGATGATATTCGTCTCGTCAACACAAAACCTGCACATCCGTTTAATTTGGAAAGCTGACTTATTTCCTGCGTTGTTAAGAGGAGACATCGCTCTTTTTTTATTTTTAAAAGCCATTATTATTTAATTCTCCTAAAATGGTGGTTCATCATTGTAAGTGGGTTCGTTCGAGTAACTCTCAGACTTTTCACTTCCAGTGTTACTATTATTGTTATTGTAGTTCCCTTGCTGTTGACCTTCGGGCTTATTTTTTGGCATAAACTGAACGCTGTCGGCAACAACTTCCAGCTTACTTCTTTTCTTACCATCAGATTCCCAGGAACTAAACCGTAATCTTCCTTCGATAAATGCTGCAGAGCCTTTTTTTAAGTATTCAGCACAATTTTCTGCAGCTCGAGACCAAACAGTGATATCAACGAAACAAACTTCTTCTTTCCATTCATCGCCCTGTTTATACTTTCTGTTTACCGCAATACCAAAGGTTGCAACAGCAGTTCCACTGGGCGTGTATTTTAATTCAGGGTCTCTTGTCAGATTCCCTATCAACATTACCTTATTTAAATTCATCGTAACCTCCCCTTTCTTTCGTTAATTTCTCAGTTAACCTTCTAAAAATCGAAGTTTCTTTCCAGTTCATTCTCTTTAATTACAACCGTCATTTGACGTAGCATGCCATCAGTAATTCTGACTTTAGTTGCAAGTTCTGAGTTAACATCCTCTGAACCCTTATGCCGAATGATGTGGAAGTTTGCTACAGAGTAGTTGTTGATAAGGTAAGCAAGCTTTTTCTTTCCCCAGCTTAACTCATTGACAATTTCACCACCTTTTTGGGTAATGATGTCTTTTGCCGCCTTGATGTGCCCCTCAGCGTTGGAGTCACTTAACTCCGGATCTAACAATAGTACAGTTTCAAAATAGTTCAAAAAAACACCTCCTCTCGGGTTAAAATAAGGCTTACTTCATTGCAAGCCTAAGGAGTTTTACAGCACAATTGCTGCAAAAGGGCGGCTATTATACCATAGCGATACGGATTGAACCACAAAGTCACAAAGGTTCAAAGAATAATTAGGCTTGAAGGTTTAAATGTTGAAAAGTTAAAACGATGTGACTTTCAACTTTTTAACTTTCTCGCTTTCTAACTTTTTAACCTTTCCCTTCTTAATGTTAAAAAATCAGGATATTATTTGTATTTCCTCCATTGACTGGGATTTTATCTGGCAGGGTCATCAGGAAATAATGGCAACCTTTGCAGCACATGGAAACAGGGTGCTCTTTATTGAAAATACCGGAGTTCGAGCTCCCAGAGAAATAAAGGATGTCCAAAGAATTTTTAAGAGATTAAAAAATTGGTTTCAAAGTACAAATGGTTTTAGAAAAGAACGGGAAAACCTCTATGTTTTCTCTCCTATCGTTCTACCGTTTCCTTATTCATCAATTGCCCGAAGTTTAAATAAAACACTCCTGTTATTTTTAATAAAACGATGGCAAAAAGCAATGAACTTCCACAGCCCTGTTATATGGACTTTTCTTCCAACAGCTCTGGTGTTAGAAATTGTTAATAATATTCATCACAAAGCATTTATTTATTATTGTATTGACAGCTTTATTGACAGTTCCGCTGGAGCCAAAAAAATCCAGCAAACAGAAAGAAAGGTAATGTCGCTGGCAGATGCGGTCTTTGTAACCTCTCATAAACTAATGGATTACGCAAAGGAAAACAATAACAACGTTGGCTTTTTTCCCTTTGGAGTAAGTTTGGAAAAATTTGAAAAAACCCGTGATTCTGAGACCAATATACCTGAAGACTTACAGTCAATCCCCAAACCGATTATTGGATATATTGGTGGTCTTCATCAATGGGTTGATTTTACCCTTATTAAAGAAGTTGCAGAGCACAACAAAGACAAATCATTTGTTCTGGTGGGACCAGAACAGGTGGACGTTTCAGAGGTTAAGGGCGTTGATAACATTTATCTTCTTGGTAAAAAGGAGCATGACCTGCTTCCTCTATACATAAAAAACTTTGATTGCTGCCTTATTCCCTACCGTATTGCTCCTTACACCGACAATGTCTACCCAACCAAATTAAATGAGTATCTCTCCATGGGAAAGGGTATTGTTTCTACGAACTTAAAGGAGGTTAGATATTTTAAGGAGGAAAACGATGTTGTGGAAATTGCTGAAACTGCTGGGGAATTCAGCGATGGAATTAGAAAAATTCTTGATAAAAACAATAAAACCATCCAGCAACATAGAATTGAGGCATCGAAAGATAATAGCTGGACAGTAAAAATTGGGAAAATGTCGGAGATAATTACCAAAATAGTTCATGAAAAAAGAGCAAGGAGCGAAAGTGAATGGACAGACCATTTTGTTAAAGGTCTTTCACGTACCAGAAAAAAAGTTGCGGTAACTTTTGCAACGCTTTTGTTTATTTACGGCTTTATTTTCTATACTCCGGTTGTCTGGAAACTTGCGGAGCCTCTGAAAATTGTAGAAAGTCCTGTTAAAAGTGATGCAATTGTTGTCTTTGGAGGAGGTGTTGGAGAAAGCGGCAAGTCAGGCATTAATTACGCCTACCGTGTAACCAAGGCTGTTAAGTTGTATAAGGCGGGTTATTCTCAAAAAATTATTTTTTCTGTTGGGGATGTTTCGGAAATTAAAGAAACCGACCTCATGAAGGTGCTGGCAATAAACCTTGGGGTAAAACCAGAAGATATATTAATTGAAGACCGCTCAGGAAGTACCTTCGAGAATGTTGCCTTTACCAACGCCATTCTTAAAGAAGAAGGATATAAAACTATTCTTTTAGTTACTTCCCTTTATCATGGCTTAAGAGCGTTAAAAACCTTTAACAGCAATTTTCCAGAAACAAATGTCTTTATTACTCCCGTGGAAAATAGTCCATTTTATGCAGAGGGAAGGAATCCTCAGGGCAA
>JADGAW010000129.1 GCA_015231815.1 Nitrospinota bacterium | reverse complement strand
AGAAGGTTTTGGACTAAAGGTTAAAGGAAAACGAGCTGTTGATGTTGGTATTTCCACCGGAGGTTTTACCGATTGCCTGCTTCAACACGGAGCTATAAAGGTGCTTGGTTTTGATGTCGGGTACGGACAAACAGACTGGCAATTACGTCAAAACCCTGCATTAACCCTTTTTGAGAAGGTAAATTTTCGAAAACTAACAGATGAGGAATTAGGGAAAATGAATATGAGTGCAGAGATTGTCGTAATGGACGTTTCATTTATCTCCTCAACCTTGATGGCAGACAATATTTTAAAAATATTCACCAAAGAAAAAAGAAGCACGAACGACTTTTTTTGTTCTAGCACAGCAATAAAAGCTTCAGAAGGTTTAATGCACTCAATGAAACTTAACAGCTCACTTTTTGAAGCAGATCTTCCAAAGCTATGCAACGGCATATTGGTAACGTTAATTAAGCCGCAGTTCGAGCTTGGTAAGGAAAAAATAGGGAAGGGGGGGATCGTAAAGAACGAGGAATCTTTAAAGGAAAGTATTGAAAAAGTTTTGGTTTGTTATACGGTAAAAGGTTTATATAATATTGCAATAATTCAATCACCAATTGAAGGAGCTAAGGGTAATAGAGAGTTCCTTCTACTAAGCGTCATAATTTTATGAAATTTGCTGTTTTATCTGATATCCATTCCAATATTGAAGCTCTTGAAGCAGTCCTTGAAGACCTCGACAAGAAAAATGTTAAAGCAATCATTAGTCTTGGCGATGTGGTTGGTTATGGAGCAAATCCAGTTGAATGCCTGGAAATATCGGAAAAATTCAAACTTAATATATTGGGAAACCATGATGAGGGGCTCTTTAATCCAGACACAATGGATTATTTCAACCAAAACGCCCAAAAATCTGTCCTTTGGACTCTTGAGAGGCTGAAGAAAGAAAAAAAAGACTATCTATCTGCAATAAAAGCGTTTCAGAGAAAGAAAATCACTAAATTCATGCTATTTTCCCATGGTGATTTCAAATCAAACCACCAATACTTAACTCATTATTACCAGACTGAAGACACCTTTAATTATTTAAGAGCTCACGGAGTAAAAATCTGTTTTATAGGACATACCCACAGACAGGGCTATTTTGTTGAAAAAGAAAAAGGGTTTTTCACGAACGAGGAAATTAACTTAAAGCTCTATAAAAATAAAGTCCTGATTGTTAACCCGGGAAGTGTTGGTCAGCCAAGAGATGAAAATACCCAGTCAGCCTATCTAATTGTTAACGATGATTCTCTGACTTTTCATCGGGTTAAATATGATATTAAGCTCACTGCCTCAAAAATTCTTGCCGAAAAGGGGTTACCAGATATAAACGCCCTTCGATTGGTTAACGGCAATTAGCCTCTTTTTGCAGTTTTCCGATAATATATATTATGTTAACCAATTGACAGAATCAGGCTGAATTCAATAAAAATCCATGCTCATAGCTACCCTTCCCCCTCTTATTGAAGCAATTTTTATCAAAAGAAAAAACCGCTTTATAGCAATCATTGAGTATCAAGGCGAAAACCATGAAGCACATCTTCCGTCAACGGGAAGAATGCAAGAGTTACTTTTTAACGGAGCGACAGTTTTTCTTGAACGACATAATGATCAAAAACGAAAAACCAAATTTACCCTGAGGATGGTTTCTCATAATAATGTTCTTATTGATATTTATGCAGCTAAAGCAAACAGTTATTTCAGAAAAATTGTGGAAAAAGGACTGAGCAATCTTTTCCCAACGAACAAGCTAACCATTAAAAATGAATGGGCTTATGAGAACCATAAGTTTGACTTCCTGATTGCTACGGAAAAAATGCAAACTGTTGTTGAGGTTAAATCGGTCAATCTTGTCGAAAATAATTGTGCACTTTTTCCTGATGCTCCAACTTCCAGAGGTTCAAGTCATTTAAGGTCACTTTCCCAATTGGCACAAAACGGATATAATTGTATCGTTTCATTTATTGTAATGCGAAATGATGCGGAAAATTTTTCTTTTCATGGAGAAAAAGACCCTGAGTTTTATCGTTCAGCGATAGAAGCACAGCAAAATGGTGTAAAATTTTGCGTCTTTAAACTTCTTTTTGACAGAAACAGCGTTCAGTTTTGTTCTGAAATCCCCATCATATGGGAAAAATGAAATAAATTGTACATTAAATAAAGACATCAAAGGCATAAAGAGAAGTAAAGTTGAAAGGTCTTGAGGGTTAAAAATATTCAAAGATTAAACCTTCTAACTTTTAACCTTTAAACTACTTAAATATGAGGAGTACCTATGCAGGAAATCGATTGGGCAGGAATTTATCAGGCAAGCTTACCTCTTATTGATGGCTACCATGGAAGTGCCAAGGCAAAAGTCATAAAATTGTTTATATTCTTTAGTTTTTTATCGCTTTTCATCTTATTTTTCATGAAGAAGAAGGTTAAGGATGATGCGAACAGTACAGACGACAAGCCTCTTTACGTTCATAACCCCTTGACACCCCTTAAAATTCTTATTATTTTATCTCCGCTGATTGTTGCAGGGGTCATTTTCACGCCTATTCTTGCCAAAAACTTTGGCAACCCTTATGTTATATCAGGAACGGTTGAAAGCAAGGAACTCTCCGGACGTTATGACATACCTAAAGTTAAAATTAAGGTTGAAGAGGCATTTGAAATCCTTCCAGAAGGAAAAGCAGGAAATTTACCGGATAAAATTGGTGAAAAAGAAGTAATGGCAACAACAGAACTCTATAAATTCATAAAGAAAGGAAACCATATTACCTTGGTTTCTATGGCAAATGATCAGGTTTTTGGAATGATTACAAAAGATGCGAAAATATTTATTCCACTCCTTCAGGATAAGAAGAAGAAACAGTAATGTTTTTATATCGGGGGATTTAAGGTGAGTCATATGGTTATTGAAGAAGCAAAAGAATTAATTAAAAATGCAAAGGCGTTTCTCTTTACAGCCGGAGCTGGTATGGGAGTCGATTCAGGATTACCTGACTTCCGGGGAAATGAAGGGTTCTGGAAAGCCTACCCTCCTTACGCAAAAAAAGGTCTTGGTTTTATTGAAATGGCAAACCCTGAGTGGTTTCAACGTAACCCGGAATTTGCCTGGGGATTTTATGGACACCGGCTCAACCTTTACCGTGAAACGAAGCCTCATTCAGGCTTTGATATTCTTCTTAAATGGGGAAAGCAGGCATCAAAAGGCTATTTTGTTTTTACCTCAAATGTTGATGGACATTTTCAGAAAGCCGGTTTTTCAGATGATAGCATTTATGAATGTCATGGTTCAATTCATCATTTTCAGTGCGTTAATGAATGTGGTCAGGAAATTTTCAATGCTGAAAACTGCGAAATTAACGTTAATGAAGACACAATGTTAGCTCTGCAACCATTACCCACCTGCCCTTCCTGTGAAGGATTGGCTCGCCCTAATATTCTGATGTTTGGTGATTGGGGGTGGGACAATTCACGGGAAAAAATTCAATCAACACGATACCAGGAGTGGCTTTCGACTTTGGAAGAAGGTGATATTGTTGTTGTTGAATGCGGAGCCGGAACGACCGTTCCAACGGTCAGGCATCAATCGGAAGTTATTTCTGAGGAGTTCAAAGGAAAGGTTGTGAGAATAAATCTCAGGGAACCCCATATATACATCAACAACCTTTCAATAGCAGCAGGAGCAGAAGCAACGTTGAAAGAACTTGATAATGAATCCTAACGTATTAACCTCTTATTCTTCTATCTCAACTTTAATACTTTCAGATTGTGAGGATAAATGTGTTACTGAAGCAGTTAATTCCCCCAACAATTCTTCCACCTCTTCACCTGAAAGGTTTTTTTCCTGTATCTTTTCTATTAACCGGGAACATCTTGAACACTCTTCCTTTAGTTCATTTAATAAAACCTTGAGGGTTACATCTAATTGTATTTCTGTCGTTGTTGCCATTGCTACCTCCTTGTTAGCCTTACCTCAGATTTAATGATTTCATTTTTAAATTTCTTTATTTCTTTTAGCCAATATATTATAAGTTTTTCATTCGAAGAATTTTGGATTATTCAAAATCTATCTTCTCTTCATGTTCTGAAATTAAACGTTCAAAACTTTTTATTTGTTTTATATACTTTTTCTTACCCATATTTTTTTACTTCTGATAGTGAGAGCATACATCATTATTTTAATATTAAGAATTAGTTAAAATTAAGTAACTTTGTTAATTTTTTCTTTTTATCACTTAAAATAATTAAAAACCAATTCAATTACATACAAACACATGGATATACAAAAACTATACAAGAGCAAGGTTGTTACTCCTAAGAAGGCAATAAAGAACATTAAATCCGGAAGGCGGGTATTTGTTGGAACCGGTTGTTCGGAGCCACAACTATTGGTAAAAGCCCTTTGCGATGAAGCGGAAAACCTTGATGACATCGAGATTGTGCACCTCCTTACTCTGGGTATTGCCGACTATGTCAACAACAACTTTATGGAGAACTTTCGCCATAACGCCTTTTTTATTGGTCCTAACGTAAGAAAAGCAGTGAGTGAAGGACGGGCTGATTACACCCCTATTTTTCTCAGTGAAATTCCTTTTCTCATTACATCAGGACAAAGACCCGTAGATGTCGCCCTACTCCAGCTCTCTCCTCCCGATAAGCATGGTTATTGCAGTATGGGTATGAACGTTGACATTCAAAAAGCAGCATATCAAAAAGCTGAAATTGTTATTGCGGAAATTAACCCAAAGGTTCCCAGAACCTTTGGCGACAGTGTTATACATTTAAACGATATTCATTGTTGTGTTGAATCAGATTTTCCTCTATTAGAACTTCCCATTGAGCAACCAGACGAAATAGCCGAGAGAATTGGAGGGTTCATTGCTCGGCTTATTGAAAACGGAAGTTGTCTTCAGGCAGGAATCGGGGCAATTCCTGCAGCAGTACTTCGAGCCTTAACTGATAAAAGAGATCTTGGCGTACACACTGAGATGTTCACCGACGATATGCTGGCACTTTTGGAAAACGGTAACATCACCAATAAGCATAAAAATGTACATCCGGGAAAAACCTTAACAAGTTTTGTTATGGGAACTCAAAAACTTTTTAATTACATTGACGATAATCCCAGTGTGGTTTTTTACCCCTCAGATTATGTAAATGACCCGAGAATTATTGCCCGAAACGATAATGTCGTGGCAATTAATTCTGCTTTACAGGTTGATCTCACAGGACAGGTTTGTGCCGATAGCATGGGCTATAAATTCTACAGTGGCATAGGAGGTCAGGTGGATTTTATCCGTGGTGCTGCCCTCAGCAAGGGTGGAAAACCAATTATTGCCTTCCCCAGTACAGCGAAACAAGGTACAATCAGCCGCATCGTTGCCAGCCTTGACGAAGGAGCCGGAGTTGTTACCAGTCGGGGTGATGTTCATTATATTGTTACCGAATACGGAGTTGCTTACCTTCACGGAAAAACAATCCGGGAACGTGCCCTCGCCCTGATTAATATTGCTCACCCGGATTTCAGGCAAGACTTACTTAATTTTGTAAAGAAAAAACATTATGTCTATGAAGATGAAAAAGTCTGGCAGCAGGCATCAAACCCCTACCCTGTTGAACTGGAAGCAAGACTCCATTTCGGAGAAGTAAAGTCTCTTGTTCGACCTCTTCGGGCAACTGATGAACGGGCTTTGCAGGAGTTCTTCTACAGTCATGGAGCAGAAACAATTTACTATCGGCATTTCACCTCGAAGAAAAAAATGAGCCGTCAAGAGGCAGCAGAACTTTGCTGCGTTGATTATGGAACCAATATGGCCATAGCAGCCTTTGACAAACGTGAAAAAGGCGAGAAAATCATTGCTGTTGCCAGATACACCTTAAACCCCGTGAAAAATATGGCAGAAACTGCGGTGGTGGTTCATGAAAAATTCAGACGAAAGGGAATTGCCCAATACCTTTTAACAAAGTTGCAGGATTACGCTAAGAGTAAAGGGATAGCAGGATTTTACTCTGAGATTATCCCGGAAAATGTACCAATGCTGGAACTCAGGAAAAAACTAAACAGTCATGTTCGCTGGATTCCTGATGAAGGAGTATATGCATCTGAAATATTCTTTAATGCTGAGTGAATGGGTTGAAGAGTGTATGGGTAGATGAGTAAAAGGGTCGATTGGTAAACAGGGCTAATTTGTTCTGGAAGCTTTTCCTGTGAATATAAATGGACTATGCGTGAACCGATTTTTGCTCAAAGTAAAAAAGCGTTAGATACAATTCGTTTCATTTCCTTTTTA
>JADGAW010000128.1 GCA_015231815.1 Nitrospinota bacterium | reverse complement strand
AATGCTATTTATCTAGCCTATTTTAGCAATTCTATTCTTATGAAATTTAAACTCGTATCAGACTACAAACCTGCTGGCGATCAACCTTCTGCCATTGCTCAATTATGTCAGGGACTTTTCGACAAAAAACAATACCAGACATTACTGGGTGTAACGGGCTCGGGAAAAACATTTACTATGGCAAATGTCATAGAGCAGGTTCAAAGACCAACGATGGTAATTGCCCACAATAAAACGTTGGCTGCGCAGCTCTATTCTGAGTTTAAATCATTCTTTCCTCATAACGCTGTTGAATATTTTGTCAGCTACTACGATTATTACCAACCAGAAGCTTATGTTGTTAGTACCGATACCTACATTGACAAAGATTCTTCCATTAATGAAGAAATTGAACGTTTGAGGCTGGCTGCAACAACTTCTTTATTGGACAGACGTGACGTTATTATTGTGGCATCTGTTTCCTGCATTTACGGTCTCGGTTCACCAGAAGCTTACCACGGAATGGTTCTTACCCTTGATACAGGCAATGAATATTCTTTTCCAGCAATTTCAAAGCAGCTTATTAAGATGCAATATAGCCGAAATGAGATGGATTTTCAACGAGGTACGTTCCGAATTCGTGGAGATATTTTTGAAATTATTCCTGCGTATCAGGAAGGAAAGGTTGTGCGACTTAATTTCTTTGGTGAGGAATTGGAGGAAATACACCTTACCGACCCTATTACGGGAAACATTATCGAAAGTGTTGAGAGAATCACCATTTACCCCGCTTCCCATTACGTTATTGGCGATGAGGTGCTGGACGGAGCAATAGAAAAAATAAAGGTTGAACTCAAGGACAGAATTGCTTACTTTAATAACAACAAAAAATACCTGGAATCTCAAAGAATTGAGCAACGAACCAACTACGACATTGAAATGATGAACGAGCTTGGTTACTGTACTGGAATTGAGAACTATTCCCGTTACATAGATGGTCGAAGTGAAGGTGAAGCTCCTCCCACTCTGCTTGATTATCTTCCCAAGGACGGCATAATTATGATTGACGAAAGCCACGTTATGATTCCTCAGCTTCACGGGATGTATAAAGGGGATCGCAGCAGAAAAACAACCCTCGTCGAGCATGGCTTCAGGCTTCCATCAGCTCTGGATAATCGACCCCTTAACTTCGACGAGTTTATGCTGAAAGAAAACCAAATGCTTTTTATCTCTGCAACTCCAGCAGAATTTGAGGTTACTTTAAGTGAAGGGCATATTGTTGAACAGGTTGTACGACCCACCGGACTTGTAGATCCGGAAATAATTATAAAACCGGTAAAGGGTCAGGTGGACGATTTAATAAATGAGATTAGAAATCTGGAAAAAACCAAAGGAAAGGTTTTAGTTACAACCCTTACGAAACGTTTTTCCGAAGACCTTACCGATTACCTTTCCAACGTCGATATTAGGGTCAAATATCTCCATTCCGACATTTCTACATTGGAGCGGATTGAGATTATTCGGGAACTGCGACTTGATAATTTTGATGTTTTAATTGGTATTAATCTCCTCAGAGAAGGTCTGGATATACCTGAAGTTTCTTTGGTTGCGATTCTTGATGCCGATAAGGAAGGTTTTCTTCGCTCCGAAACTTCTCTTATTCAAACTGTTGGCAGAGCAGCACGAAACGTTGAGGGCAGGGTCATAATGTATGCCGACCAAATTACGGGGTCAATGCAGCGTGCCATTGAGGAGACCAACAGAAGGCGGGAAAAACAACTACAATACAATAAAGAGAACAACATCACACCAAAAACCATCTACAAGAAAATTGAGGAGGCAACAACCTATTCAATCAAGAAAAAGAAGAAAAAGCATCTTTCATTACAGGAAAAGCAGGCTCGATATAACGTTGGTGCCGAATCGGTAGAGGAAGAAATCAAACGATTAACGAAAATGATGCACGTAGCAGCCGAAAAACTGGAATTTGAAACCGCAGCCGAAATCCGTGACATGATTAAAGAGATTAGTGAGGAGTGAGGAATTTTTAACTTTAATTCCACAATCGACATAATGTAAATGCAGAAGCCTTGTTGTATCTAAAAATACATACTATTGGTATTTCATATTTAATATAAATTAATCGTACCAATTGTATTTTAATTGTCATACTTAAGGCATCTATATGAACTCTCCATTTCCTACGTGCGTATTGCCAAAGACAAAACGTTTTATGGCAGGAAAAAAGAAATTGAATATGCTCAGAATATCCTAAAAAGATCAAACAACCTCCTAATTCATTCAAACGGAGAATGAGAAAGAGTTCACTAATTCAGGAAATCATTTACCAGTATGAAATACATCTAAAAAAAGACATTTCGTCATGGTATCAGTATTAAAAACTATAGGTTACGAATGAGCTACCTTGTGAAGAAGCTCTGATATAAAACTTTGGTATTTCACGCCATATTCAGAAGCTTTTTTCTTGATTCGTTCAAGGTCATCGCTGTTTACTCTAATGTTTAAAACCGTGTCTTTTTGCCTTGCTTTGATTGCCTCGGCAATTCCCTTAAAGTCTTCGGTTTTTATAGAAATGAATTCATTGTTTAACAGAGCATCTTCTATTTCTTGTTCTTCATTAGTCAGGGTAATTTTCTTTTTCATCTGGTGTCTCCAAAGTATTTTTTGGTAAATTTTCTTGACGGATAAAGTGTTTTGAGAAAAATATCTCCTTTTTTATTTATTACAAAGGGAACAAGCCAAATATAGCTTTTGTATTCAAAAAGCATTACTTTTTGATTCTCTCTTTTCTTATGTTCTTGAATTGCAATTAACTTCCCTTTATTCAAAACATCGTCAAAAGAGGCACCTCTTTCTTTTTTTAATTTCTCACTCTTGAGTACATTCCATACAAGTTTTTTCATGAAAGATTATATTCTATGTCAATACAATTGTCATTTTTTATTAAATATGAGAATATTTATTAAATAGGGATGAACATTCAACGAAATACTAACATAAGAGGTTTTGATTAATTCTTATTTTTTATTAGAAATAATGTATATTCCAAACCTTGTAGCAGAGGGGAATCCTAGAAATCGGACAAAAGTACATCATTGTATATGTCGAGTAATTCGTCAGTTTTCCACAAATGTAATCGACAAGATTTTTATCATAACCTCTCGATTTAGTTAACTTTAAGAGAATCGTTGCAAACATACTTAAGCAACCATCTGGTTGAGGTCAACGGAAACAACCTTTGAAACCCCCTGCTCCTCCATTGTTACGCCGTAGAGAATGTCGGCAAAAGAAATTGTTCGTTGATTGTGACTGATTAAAACAAACTGTGTTTTCTCGGTAAACTGTTTAATCAGGTTCACAAAGCGGTGAATGTTTATTTCATCAAGAGGAGCATCAACTTCGTCAAGAAAACAAAAAGGTGCAGGACGTTCCATAAAAACAGCAAAAAGCAGGGAAAGAGTGGTCATTGCTTTTTCCCCTGATGAAAGCAAAGTAAGATATTGCAGTTTTTTTCCCGGAGGTCTTGCAATAATATGAATACCGGTCTCCAGAATATTGTTAGGCTCAGAGAGTTCCAGCGAAGCTTCACCTCCTTCAAAAACCTCCTTAAAAAGTTCCTGAAAGTTCTGGTTGACCTTGGTATAGGTTTCCATAAACATTTTTTTCGTTGAGGTATCTATCTTGGAAATTGTTTCCTCAATATTGTCTATTGCCTCCTGTAAATCTTCAATTTGCTTATTGAGAAACTCCAGTCGCTCACTTTCTTCCTCAAATTCCTCAATTGCCGCATAGTTAATTTCACCAAGCTCCCTGAGTTTTCTTTCCTCACCTTCTTTTGTGGAAAGAATCGATTGAAGTTCCTCTTCCACCTCCATTTTTTTAATATCTTCCGGAGTCATAATGGTTTTTTCAACAATCTGGTTTTCCAAATTCACCACCTTTGAGCGGGCTTCCCCACGGTTCATGAGAATATCCTCAATTTTTTGGCTGACCTCCTTCATTTCCCGTCCGACTTTAGCTTCTTCCTCCTCGAGCTTTCTTAGTTCTTCCCGGATTGTTTCCAAAGAATTCTTAATGGCTATTTCTTCTTCCTGTGCTGCTTCTAAATCCTTTACCAATACAGCAAGAAGTTCCTTAATTTCAGTATTTTCCTTTTTTAACTTCTCAATAAGTTCCTTTTTATGTTTTTTATCATTTTTTAGTTCTTCAATGGTATCGATATTATTTTTTATATCCTTTTCATTATTACTAATTTCAACGAGAATTAGCTGAATTTTCCCCTCTAGTCTGTGTTTTTCAAGATTTAAGACATTAAAGTTCTCTTTTAAGCTATTCAGTTTTTCGTTTTCATCCCTTATTTGTTGCTTGAGCTCTTTAAAGCCAGCTTCAAAGGTTTCTTTTTCCTTCTCAATATCTGCGAGATTATTCTTTAATTCGTCAACTCGTTTAAGATTTTCTTTTTCTTCTTCCTTATTTTGGTTGAGCTCAAAGTCAACCGTTTCTTTCAGTTGCTTTAACCGTTCCTTTTCCCGTTCGAGTCCTTCCTGATCCAGAGCATTCCTGTTAATGAGAATATCAATTGCCTTATGACTTTCCATATATTGATGAAGAACTTCCCTTCGTTTGGCAACATCACTTCTGAGTTTTTCCAATGATTTAACGTTCTTTTCCTTTTTCTTAGTCAACGTTTCGATTTCCTGAGAAAGCTCCTGTAATTCTTTACGTCGGATAAAAACTGAATCACTTTCCTCAACCGCAGCATGTGAGGAAAACCTGCCATCAGCTTCAAAAATTGTTGAATTGGAAGAAACAAATGTTTTGCCATTAAATTGTTTTAGTTCATTAATATTTTCTTCATGAATTGTTTCAACATAATAGACGTTCTTTAACAAACTTTGTAAAAGGGCATGTACCTTTTTATTCTTTGAAGAAACGTAAGAGACAAAGGGTATTGCTTCTTTTAACGATATTGTTTCATTCTTTGTTTTTGGGAAATCAACAAAAGTAGCAAAGTAGTTCCCCTTAAGAGCATGTTCGTTGTGATGAGAAACGATTTCCCCAAAGGTTTTTTCATTATGCACAAGCACTGAATGCAGGGTATCACCAAAATAGTTTTCCAGTTGCACCTCAAAACCTGCCTGCACCTCAATTTCATCCACAAAAAGAGCCATATTTTTTTTCTCAACATCTTCCTTAAAATGATGAAAGAGTTTTTTTATGTCCCCTGGTAAATCATCATGTTCCTTCACGATGGATTCAAGGGTATGAAAGCGGGATTTCAGGCGTATAAGTTCACTTTCTCCCTGTGAGACAATATCGTTAAGCTCATTTAATGCTGTTTCATTTTCCACAAGACTGTTTCTGCTTTCCTCAATATTTTTATCAAGATTATTTCTTTCTTTTTGATTTTTTTCCGTCTCTTTTTGAGTATTTTCTAAAGCCTCTTTATTTTTTTTCTCATCTCCTGCAATATTGGAAAGCTCGTTTTCCAGTTTATTTTTTCTTTCCTTTCCAAGACTTAACCCTTTTTCCAGAGATGAAACCTCATTGTTTATTGCTGATATTTCGTGCATCATAGAGAACAGTTTTTTTTCCTTTTCCTCAATTCCTTTTTCTTTATTTCTTAACTGTTCTTCAAATGCTGAAATATTTTTCTTTAATTCCTGCTGCTTGTTTTCTTCTACCTGAGACTGGTTTTGTAATTCATCAAGCAACTGTTGTTTTTCGTTGTTTCTTTCATTAATTTCTTCGTTAGTTTCCATTAATGTAGAAATCTTTTTTTCATTCTCAAGGATAGTATTTTCAAGATCCTGTTCTTTCTCTTCATTTTGGGTAAGCTTTCCTGTTGATGATTCAATCTCGTGTTTTTTCCCAATGACTTTTTCTGTAACCTTATAATATTCCTGTTCACTTTCAGTAACTTTCTGTCTTCCTTTTTCCACCTGCGAAGTTGTTTTATTAAAACGTACCTCAAATTCCAGACGTTCATCTTCCAGCTTTTTCTTTTGTTCTTCTATATTTTCAAAGAGGTAGAGAGCTTCCTTATATTTAATGGAAAGCTCCTTTTCTGTTAAGGCAGCAATTCGTTCATTATAGGTTTTTGCCCGTGTTGCCTTGGATGCCTGCCCTTTGAGTCGTCTAACATTCTTATCAACTTCCTCAACAATATCTTGAAGTCGGACAATATTTTCACGGGTATTATTAAGCTTTAGCGTTGCCTCATGTCTTCTTGATTTATATTTCACAACTCCGGCAGCTTCTTCGATTAAGACTCTTCTTTCTTCTGGTTTTGCACTGATTAACGCCTCTATTTGTCCCTGAGAGATAATGGAAATTGAG
>JADGAW010000127.1 GCA_015231815.1 Nitrospinota bacterium | reverse complement strand
TTAAGCACTCTTTTGATCCTGTACCTGCTGATACGAGTCAAAGCCTTTTCCCTCTTTTTTGTGAAATTCAAAAAAAAGATAATACAAAACTATAAGGAAAAGAAAAAAGATGAGGTTTCTCCATTTCAACCTTTGGAAACAGCATTAGCTGAAGGGGCTTTCCCTCGTTACCAATGGGAATCCTTTCATGAATGGACGAATAGGCTGGAGAAAAGCAATCTGCTGGAAATAAACTACACAGAACTTCGTGAACTCATAACCCTCTATTACCAACAGCGATTTTCACAGAATGAGAACAGTCCCATTTTTGAAGAAAAAATCAACGATTTCCTCTTAAAGTTATCCTAAGAGCATATTTTTCAATGAATGAATCTAATCAAGAAAAACAAGAAGAAAAAGAGAGCAATGTTTACGAAGAGGTATGTTGCTCCGACTGTTCCTTCCAATCTATTCCACTGCAATCGTACCACCTAACTTTTCCAGAGTGAGAGCCATCACCTCCATTAATTTTTTTATCTAATGCAGTAACTTCTTCGTCTCTTTTCTTTCCCATGCTTATTATTCGTTTATCAGCCGGGTTAATTTTATTGTTAAAAAAGTTTCATCTGAAACATGCACATAGACATCAAAAACACGATAAGCTTTGCTTTGCTGGTGAAGGAAAAATCCTATACCTCCGACAACGGTAATAATTATTAAGATAATCATCATCTCCAATATCGTTATTTTTCGTAAGAGAATAACCATACTACTTAGCAAACTTCCTAAAAGAATCCCTATAAAAAGAAAAAAAGCGAGGGTAAGACCAATCCCCTCAGAACCTCCTCGATTTAAATGGCATATAAGTCCAAGAAAAAAACAAAAACAAGACCGCAAAAGGAAAAATATATTTAAACGGATGATTTTTTATAGCATTGAGGGCACCTTCATCATTCTTTTTTGTTGCTGTTTCTTTCTTCAAAATTTTCTCCCTTTTTTATTTAGTTAGCTTTATTTTATAAAACTGTGGTGAAAGTGTTAAATTAAATAAAAATATCACTATATTTTTGAGATGAACATATTATTGAAAAAGAATCTTTTCTTGAAAAGCCTTTGGGAAGGGTTGTTAGCCTTATTTCTTGCCGTGGGAATTTTTGGTTTTGCTGCCTATGTTGTGTTTTATTATCCTCTCTTTTTTTACTATGGGCAGATGAAGAAACTTTGCGCATCACTTCCTCCATCGGGTTTAAGTCAGGAACATTTTGAGAAACTTGTTGATGCATATGAACTTAAACTTGTTTTTCATGAGGGAAAAAGTAAAGGGCATATGTATAAAGATGTAGCGGGGTATCCCACACATTTTGTTGCCATCAGGAATAATATGGTTACGTGTGTCAATAATGATGCCAGATTGCCGGAGTGGTATCAACGTCTATCCATTGCCCATTCACCCAGACAGTTGCCCATGCATGAGCATGTCGTTCCCGAACTAAATATAGGTTCTTTGCCGAATCGTACTCCGAAAGAGAATATCCTGAAACATATCGGGCAGGTATGCCAAGAGAACGCAGAATTAAAACCGTTACCGTAGCATAATACTCACAATGCCCTGCTTTATTGTTATAGAGAAAATCTGCAAGAGGGTGCGCTTTTGAGTCGATTACCCGATAATCAAGGGTATATTGATACTCGTTTGCAAAAATATGTTTGAGCTTTAATATCACCTCCTGTGGTGAAAGATCATTTAAACGATATTTTCCAATAAATTCAGGAAAGATATTCTTTTCAGTTTTTCTAAGAAGAGTATCCTTGGTTTCCTTACTGGGTGGGGTTGTTTCTTTTTCTTTATACTCGACATTGTAATAAAGATAGCCGGGTTTCTTAATTACCTTTATCGTTCCCAGAAGGTTTTTGTCCAACCTGTCAACCGTCAGTCCTTTATAGGCGATGCTTCCATTAGGATGAATAAGCAGGAGTTCATCATGTTTATTGTTTCCATAAATGCTGATTTTATTTCCTACCGTTTCTGTCTTTTTAATAAGGTAAAGGTTACTTTTATCAGCACTAATATTGTTCCAACCTTTAACTGAGGCGTACCATGCTCTGTTATTGTATTGATCAAATACTGCACGTCTTAAAAGCATGGGCTTATCGCTTTTTACTCGGTACACAATTTTGCCTGATAGTTTCATCTCTCCAATGCTTCCAATTTTTGTTTGCCTGAAGAAGGGATCGGGCTCATCTCCAAAGAGTTCGAGAAAGATCTCTTCAACGACCGTTTCAAGCTTTAGCTGAGTCTTTGACAGGATGATATGTCCTAAATAACCAGCAGAAACAATAAGTACAACCAACCCTAACCAATGTGTAATATGAAACCGATCAGACCTTGAAGGGAAGAGTCCATAAAGTATAAGGATTGCAGCTCCAGAGTAAAAAGCAATTGATTCAACATTACTTGCACTTGCTGAAAGAAGACAAATGGCAACATAATAAAAAGAAAAATCAATTTCACTCTCTTGATAATCTTTGCTCCTTTTTTTTCTTTGAGTATAAAAGAGAGAACTAAAGGGTATTTTTCTCCTGTCGCTCAAAATTTGAAAAAAAATAATAGGAAAAAATAAAAGGGGTAGCCATTTGATATAGGTAATAATCCATGTTTCTTCAAAAGTATTGGTGAAAAAGATAAAGAGGAGAAAGGCAATATTTAAAATTGTTGTTATATCAGAAACCCTATCAAAGACAACATCATTTATCTCGATACTAAATTTGGATATTTTTACTGCCTCAAGAGCAATTCCTAAAAGCATGGAAATAATCAGGAGATTAATATGCCATCCCCAGAAAATAATTGATGCGCCAAGAAGTAATAGTGGTGTTTGCATCGAGAAAAAAAATTGTTATTTATTTAATAAACACTCTCTTATTGAGTTATTTCCTATGATAGTTATATTTAAGCCTTTAGAATCTATTTTATTTTTCTCGTCCTCTTCAACAACAAGAAATACCTTCAGTGGGGAACCAGAACTTTGCAGAAATTGAATTAACTCCTTTCTTTCTTTATCCCAATGAGAAAAAACACAAATAATTCCGTTGAGAATTGACGACCTTTTTTTTACACTCCCAGATAAAAGGGGAAATGCGGTATTATTGCTGGGAACTACTCCTGCAAGGAGTTCAAGGGCATTGCTTTTATGAGCAGTGTTTCTCCCAGAGGTAAAACAATAAACATCTTCTTCAACAAACATCAGATCCAGAAGGGATTCCTGATCCTCTATGGAAACAACATAGGAGGCGGCAATGGAAACAGCTATCTCAAAGTTTTTTTCTCCCTTTTCTCCAGAATAGGTATCGAGTATCAAGGCTTTTCGAGAGAAAAACTCCTCCTGATATTCCCGTATTATTGGCTTTCCTGTTTTTGCCCAACTTTTCCAGTCAATGTTCCTCACAGGGTCGCCATGAACATAGTCTCTCATGGAATAAAATTCTTCTGAATCTCCTACTGAAGACGCTAAGGTCACTCCGCCAAGTTGATCTTTTCTTCCACCCGACATTGGTATATTCGGAACGATAAAGCGTTCAGGAAGAACAAGCATCGATTGAACCTGAGAGATTTTTATCAATGCCCTGAAAAGTCCAAAAGGGTCTTTACGGGCAATATATATCCCTTGAAATTCCAGTTTTCCTCTTAAAGATGCAGTTACTTCAAAACTTACCGTTATGACGTTTCCCGGTAAAAGAGCAACTGCCTGTGGTTTTGGGTTAATGCCAAGAGAGTTTTTATTCATAAGCCAAACCCATCGATAAAAAAGAAATATCCGGTCAAAGATATTCCGTTGTTGTTCGTCTGGTTCCTTTCTGTTGAGGAACTCATTCAGGGTGGGGCGTTGATCACGTAAAACTTCAATAATTTCCAGTCCTTTTTCCTGTTTATTTCCCAACGTTTCAATATCTATCTTATAAGTAAAAGTTTTTCCGGCAGTTGCATATTGAGGCAGGGTTCGCTTAACCCTGAAATTCCCCCGGAAAAATAGGGAATAGAAAAATGAGCATAAAAATATCGCTAAGAGCAAAGTAAATATCTGGTAGGCAAGGGTCTGACGAGTATCAATGCCAATAACTGCTGAAGCGAAGAGTAATCCAGAGCAAAACTTTCCTTCTTGTGTAAAACGTAACGAAAAACGATAATTTAATGTTGAGAATAAACTGTAGAAGGGAAAAAGAAGTCGCTGAAACATTATGATGGACAGGGCACGGTTTTCAAGAGTTCGGTTATTACATTTTCAGCCGAACCTCCCTCATAGATTGCTTGAGGCTCCAAACTTATTCTGTGTGCAATAACCGGAATCACTACTTCTTTTATATGTTCAGGAGTAACGAAATCCATGCCATCACACAGTGCTAACCCTCTTGATATTTCCATTAATGCAAGTGATGCTCTTGGTCCGGCACCAAGTTTTATTTCTTTTAAATTTCTCGTTGCATTTGTAAGACTAACAATATAGCGGGTAAGTTCATCACTTATGTGAATGCTTTTTACAGAAGTCCTAAGATTTTGTATTTCTTCTGGTGATGCACATGCTTTCAAAGATTCAAAAGGATGTTTTTCTTTTTGTGAAGAGAGTATTTTTGCTTCTTCCTCTTCTGAAACATAACCAAGGCTGAATTTCATAGAGAACCTATCCAATAATGCTTCAGGGAGAGGATAGGTTCCGTGAAACTCAAGAGGGTTTTGCGTTGCTATAACAAAAAAAGGATCCTTTAATGGATAGGTTTTTTCTTCAACGGTTACCTGTTGTTCTCCCATGCATTCAAGAAGTGCCGATTGTGTTCTGGGTGAAGCACGGTTTATTTCATCTGCTAAAAGGATATTGGTAAAAATTGGTCCCTGCCTGAACTGAAATTTTTTTGTTTCAGGATCAAAAAGAGGAATACCAATAATATCTGATGGTAAAAGGTCTGGCGTGAACTGGATACGCTTAAAATCCGATTCAATGGAGCGTGCAAACGACTTTGAGAGCATGGTCTTTCCTGTTCCGGGGTAATCTTCAAGAAGAACATGTCCCCCCGAAACAAAAGCAGCAAGAAGTTTCCTAATATTATTCTCTTGCTTAATAATGACCTTGTTTAGGTTTTCACTTATTGTCTTAACGGTTTCAAAAGCAGTTTTGATATTTTCAGAATAACTTTTCATAACAAAACTTTTTTAAAGTAATTATTCTTTGAGAACTACTATTGATAAAAAACTTTATCATAACCATTAACGATAAGACCAGTAAATGCAGGAATGTTTCTTTATACCTCTCAGTCTGAGAGTTCAAAGAGACCAAGAAGTTTAACCCTAAAGTGCGCTGAAGTTTTCTTTTACTTAAGTTACCCTAACGTGCAGGTTATGAAAAAGGAGCTATATTAGCCGTCTGCTTTCATGGTAGCAATGAGTTCGTCACGGGCTTTTTCCCAGTTTTCTGTAGCGACCTGACAGGTTCCCACTGCTTTATGACCTCCACCCCCATACTTTAGCATCAAACTACCAACATCTGTTTTTGAAGTTCGGTTAAAAACACTGTGACCACAGGTCATAACCATGTTTTGTTTTTTAAATCCCCAGATAATTCTAATAGAGATGTTTTGGTCAGGAAAAAGAACATACTCTTTAAACCTGTTACCCGTTTTTATTTCCTCAACGTCGTGCAAATCAATAACTAAAACGTTGCCATCTGCTACACTGTTTTCCTTAAGCATTTGCTCGTACTCAGCCTCCTGAGCAAAATAACGTTCAACTCTTTCTTTAACATCAGGAAGTTCCAGAACATCTTCAATATGATGGTTTCTTACATACTGAATTAAATCCAACATTAATTGATAGTTAGGAATTCGGTAATCCCGGTATCGGGCAAGTCCGGTTCTCGGATCCATAATGAAATTAATGAGAACCCAACCCTGAGGGTTAAGAATATCTTCCATCGTAAACTGACCACTATCACAATCATCAACAGCTTTCATCAAGCCTGATTCGTCAAAGTAATGGAACTTATCTCCACCATAATAGTCGTATATAACCCGAGCACAACTGGGTTTATGTTCTGAAGCTCCTTTAAAATGAAATTCATCCATCATTTTGTGTCGTTCTGCCTCACTGGAATGGTGATCAAACCACAACCCACAGCCTTTTGCATAGGGAATATTGGCTAAAACATCGTTTTCCCCAACTTCGATGATACCATCCTGAATATCTTTTGGATGAACAAATTTAATATCATTAATAACATTTACTTCATACAGCAACGCAGCACAAACAAGACCATCAAAGTCAGAACGTGTTAATAACCTCATGAATTTCCCTCAAGAATTAAAATTATTAAATGTAAAAAGAATGAAAATTATAACAGCATGTTTCCCCGATATTAAAC
>JADGAW010000126.1 GCA_015231815.1 Nitrospinota bacterium | reverse complement strand
TATAAAAGGTTGATATGAACGAATCAATATTGTTTCTGACATTTACCGCAGCATACGAAGAAGAAGATAAAACGAAAAAAGAAAAAATCGACACTCACAACAGGCTTGATTCTGCAATCTACTCCACTGAGAAAACCTTAACTGATAATAAGGATAAAATCAGCGAAGAAGATGCAAAGAAATTACAAGAAGCACTTGATGAAGCAAAAAAAGCGTTGGAAACAGATGACCTTGAGGCAATGAAAGCTGCTGAAGAAAAACTCAATGCGGAAGCCCATAGAATTGCTTCACTTCTTTATCAAAACACCAACCCTGCTGGTGGTCAGGGTCAGCCCTTTGGAGAAGGATTCCCAGGAGCTGAAAACACTCAGGGACAAGCAGATAGTGCTGGAAGTAATGACAATAAAGATGAAGATATTGTTGATGCTGAGTTTGAAGAGAAAAAATAAGTTAAAATAGTCGGCTTTTCAACATATCACCCTTAAGGAGACTTTATGGATTACAAAACAGTGCGTTCTCAGGTAGAAAAGAAGTTTGCAAACGAATTTGAAATGGTTACGGTTATTCAGGAACGTGTAAGGCAATTGGAAGAATCAGGCAGAGAAGGAATTCCTAAAAAAGGAACTGACCTCATTCAATACGTAATGCAAGAAATTCTTGACGGAAAACTTACCGTCACGGAAGATGAAGCATTAAGAGAAGTTTAAATAAAACTTTAGGTTACAGATATTAAGGCTTGGGAAGGTCAAACACTTTTTGACGTTCCCAAGACCCAACACCCCCACTCATTCATCTGTTATTCTAAACTTGGTTGAAAATCAAAACAACAGAAAATACAGGTCAAAATGATAAGAGTTTCTGATTTAAGTAAACAGTACGGAGCTTTAAAAGCAATTGATCAGGTCAACTTTCATGTAGAAAAAGGGGAAATTGTCGGCTTTCTCGGACCAAACGGTGCCGGAAAATCAACCACAATGAAAATCCTCACCTGCTTTACCCAACCAACCTCAGGCTCTGTCAATATCGCTGGTTTCGATGCATTTAATGATTCAATAGAGGTACGAAAACGTATTGGTTATCTTCCCGAAAATACTCCCCTATACGAGGAGATGACCCCCAGAAGTCTTCTTCGATTCATCGCCGGGCTCAAAGGCGTTCCAACCAAAGAACAAAATAAAAAGGTAGAGGAAGTAATAAGCCTTTTTGGCATTGCCAAGTTCTCTGGAAAACTTATTAAATATATTTCAAAAGGACAAAAGCAACGGGTTGGAATTGCTCAGGCAATGATTGGAGAACCTGAAATTCTCATTCTTGATGAACCTACTGTAGGACTTGATCCAAAACAAATTCATGAAATTCGTGACATCATTAAAAATATGCAGGGAAAAAGAACCGTTATTCTTTCTACCCATATACTTCCGGAAGTAAGCATGACCTGTCAACGCATTCTTATTATAAATAAGGGGAAAATAGTTACCGAGGAATCGACTGTAAATCTTATGTCACGCTTTCATAGCCATAATATCTTTGAAATTGAAATTGACGGAGATGAAAAAAAGGTTCAATCAGTTTTACGAGATGTAAAGAATATTCTTCGAATTGATGTAAAGGAAAAGAGCAACGATCAAAGAAACATTTATGAAATTGAAACAGAAAAAAATATCGACAACAGAAGGGAAATAAGTCATGCTGTCGTACATAACGGACTTGGATTGCTTTCCTTTAAAACCGTATCAAGAAGCCTTGAAGATATTTTTCTTGAGCTGGTAACTGATGAAAAAGAAGCGGAGGTAAAAGATGAATAACTTTGTAACCCTCTTTAAAAAGGAATTTTTTCTCTTTTTTACCTCTCCAGTGGCATACGCAATTATTACCATCTTTATGTTAATGGCAGGTTTTTTTTTCTATAATATTTTTGCCTATTATTCAGTGGTTTCCCAGCAAATTGCCATGCAGGGGATCGTTTCAGGTTCCGGTGGAATTAATGTTACGGAGGGTATCTTGATTCCCTTTCACATGAACATTTCCGTCGTTGTTCTCCTTTTAATTCCTCTTATTACCATGCGCTCCTTTTCTGAGGAAAAGAAAAATGGAACCTTTGAACTTCTTATGACTTACCCCATAAAAGATTATGAGGTTGTTTTAGGGAAGTTTTTTGCTGCATTTGCCTTTTATGGAGTTTTGATAACACTCACCCTCATTTACCCCTTGATTGTTTCAGTCTATGCTTCCATTGAACTTCCGGTATTAATCAGTTCACTGCTTGGGCTTCTCTTAATGGGTGCAGCATTTATTGCCGTAGGAATACTAATATCCTCTCTGACTGAAAACCAAATTATTGCCGGAGGACTTACCTTTGGGGTTTGCTTGATTTTTTGGCTTTTGGGATGGATGGAAACCGAAGCATCCCCTGAGATAGGAACTGTGCTTAAGCACCTTTCCCTTATAGAGCATTTTCAAAATTTTTCAAAAGGAACAATTAATACAAAAGATATTGTTTATTATTTTGACTTTATTATCCTGATGCTTTTTCTTACCCTCAGAAATCTTGACTCAAATAAATGGAGAGGATAAGTTTTTGAAGGAACAGTTGGTTAAACATGTTACATAATTATGGAAAAAATGAGTGAAACAAACCAAAAATCAAAGAAATTCAAGTATGGGGCAAACTCACTTGTCTCAGTTATTGCTGTTATAGCAATTATTGTTTTTATTGAACTGATTTCATTCAGTAACGCAAAGCAATTTGACCTGACAAAAAATAAAAAGTACACTCTCAGCAATCAAACAGTTAAAGTTTTAAATCAGTTAAAGTCGAAGGTGAAGGCATATGCTTTTCTTACGCAAAGCAATACCTTAAAACTGGAATATCAGGAACGCCTTAATTTATACAAAACACAAAACAGCAACTTTGAATTCGAGTTTATTGACCTCAATAAAAAGCCGTTAATTGCTGAAAAGTATAATGTTGCGTTTAATGGAGAGACTGTTTTTGAGTATGAAGGAAAACAACAGCATATCAGGGATATTACAGAAGAAGCAATAACCAATGCTCTTGTGAAATTAACCAACAACAAACAAAAAACAATCTATTTCACTACTGGTCATGGAGAATATAATCTTGATGGCAAAGATGCCAACGGGTTAAGTGCTTTTAAAAAATATATTGGAAATGAAGGCTACCAGACAAAACCAATACAGCTTTTTTCAGTTCCAAATCTTCCGGAAGATATGAAAGCTCTTGTAGTTGCAGGACCTGAAAAGGATTTTTTCGTAAGAGAAATTAATTATATTAAGAAGTTTATGGCAAATGGAGGACCCGTGTTCTTTTTGTTACGTCATGACAAGTCTGAGCGCATACATGAAATGCTTTTAACATTGGGAATTAATACCGGAAAAAACCTCGTTGTTGATAAGCTTTCCAAAATGTTGGGGGGTGATTATTTCACTCCCATCATAGGTGCTTTTGGAAAACATGCAATTACGGAGAATTTTGATGTTTCACTCCAGTTCGGAATGTCACGTACCGTTACTAAAACAAAAACACCGCCAAGTGAAACAGATGTTACTGAACTTTGCTTTACATCAAACAACGCATGGGCTGAAACAGACTTAAAACGATTAAAAGAAAAAAATGAAGCTGCTATTGATGAAAACGATATTAAAGGGCCTGTTTCTCTTGCTGTTGCAGCAACAATTAAATCACCTGCAAAACTTTTTAATATTGAAGAAAAAAATGCTGAGAAAGATTTAAACTCACGGGTTATCGTTATAGGAAATCCCGATTTTATATCCAACGCAATGCTTGGAGTAGCAGGAAACCTTAATTTTTCTCTGAACATCATTAACTGGATTCTCGAAGATGAGCAATTAATTTCCATAAACCGAGTAACTGAGGGAAAGCCGGAAACAATTGTCCTGAGCTCAACGGATGCACTGTTTGTCATGGCAATTTCTCTCTTTCTTATTCCTCTCTTAAGTATTGTTTTGGGAATTAAAATTTATATAACAAGAAAAAATATGTCGTAAGTCTCATCAATTTAAAATAGTTTTACCCATTTAGGTAACAATGAACAAAAAAAAATATAGTACTCTCGGCATTGCTGGTTGCAATAGTTTTTTACTACTATTTTTCTGAAAAAATTAAACAGGACAACGAACGTTTTGCTCAGGAAAGCGCAAAAATATTTCAGGACTTTAAGCCGGAATTTATTGTTTCCCTATCAGGAATACTGGAAGGTAAAGACTTTGAGCTTAAAAAGGAAGGAAAAAACTGGCATTTAATAAGTCCGGTACAAGACAAAGGGAATAGGAATGTAATTACAGAACTTCTTAAAAAAATTGCACAGTTAAAATCTGTATCGAACTTTATCCCTGAGGATGGAGACTACAATTCCTATGGACTTGAAAAGCCCAAAAACAAATGGAGCATTAAAGATAAGGATGGAAACATCCGTACATTGATTGTTGGAAACACGAATGTTATGGGTTCCAAGGGGTATGTTAAAAACGAGAAGAAACAGGATGTTTATTTAATTTCTCTTGGTGATAGAAATTCTTTATTAAAAAAAGTCAATGAACTCAGAGAGAAAAGAGTGTATCCTCACGATCCTAAAGAAATTCATCAAATAGTAATTAAAGACCACAATAATGCCACTACTTTAAGTAAAAACGATAAAGATTGGCTGGTAAACAGCACATATAAAGCAAACACCGAAGTTATAAAGAAAATACAAAACGACCTTGAAAAGCTGGAGATTCAAAACTTTATTGAAGAAAACCTTGAAAAAAAACAGGACTACTTTGATAAAGAGAAAACTCTTACCATAACCCTCTTAGGAAAAAATAGTACCTTTACCTTTGAAGTAGGAAATAAGAACAAAAGTGAACGTTACGTTATTGCTTCAAATAAAGACAGAATTGTAACCCTCAACAGTTCCTTCATTGAATCCTTTACAATAAATGAGGATGATTTCAAACAAAAGAAACTTTTTACTTTAACTCCTTACAATGTAACTAAGGTAACCCTTTTGTACGATAAAAAAAAGGTTACCTTAAAAGAGGAAGCAAACGAATGGAAGGTAAATGATGCAGTTAAGGGAGAAAGCAACAAAATAACCGATTTAATTAAAACAATTACCTCTCTTGAAATAAAGGATTTTACTGAAACAGCTCAAAAGAACAATATTCATAAAGTGCTTGAAGCAAGCATTGCAAATAAATCAGGAACAATAGAGAAGGCAATAATTTATGGTGATGAAAAAGGTAACGCCTATATTCTTTCCCCTTACGGAAATGAGTTCTTGCCTCTAACAATAGGAAAACTCAATGACCTCATTGTTTCAGCCGATTCTCTTACCAATAAATCAGTAATTCAGAATGAATTTGCCCAATATACCTCCCTTACCATTATTGTTGCAGAGAAAACGTTGACTTTTGAAAAAAATGATATTAATTGGAAGCAGGTAAAGGGAGAAAATAAAGAGAACCTTAATATCGACAAACTTATCTGGGATTTACAGGATATTAACTCTATAAAAGAAATCGAAGCAACAGAAGGAAAAAAGGAAATTGAATTTATTTTTTCCGGGAAAAAGGGAAAAATGATTGTTGCTCTCTTTCAGGACAACAAATTATCCGTAAATAACAAAAAATATGAAGTTACTGCTCAAGATATTGATAAAATAATCGGCTACTTTAAATAACCACAGCGTATAAAGGTAAAAAATGACTAAAAAAACAAAAGAAACGAAACAAGAAACTTCTGAAAAAATTGAAGAAGTAAAAGATGCAGAAGACGTGAAGGATACAACAGGGGAAAAGGAAAAGCCTCAGGAAAATAAGGAAGAAAGCAAAGACAATAGCGGTGAGGACGTTCAAGATGAAAATGTAAATGAGGGGGAAAAAGAAGAAGAGGAAAAAGATGATAAAACTGAGTTTTTCTCTATCCTCGACAAAATGAGAAAAGAGCTTGATGAAAAAGACAAAAAACTCATTGAATATATTCAGGCTCATAAAAAACATGTTTCAGAAACAGATAAGGTACGAGAACGGTTGAGAGCAGATTTTGAAAAAAAAATTCAAAGTGCAAATGCAGAACTCCTCAGAAAACTGTTTCCTGTATTTGATGAATTGGAACTTGCTCTTAAACATGCGGAGAAAAGTCAGGATTTAGCAGGTTTATTAAGCGGTTTAACAATGACTGTTTCAAAGTTAAACAATGAGTTGGAAAGCTCGGGTCTTGAAAGAGTACACAACAAGGGAAAGAAGTTCAACCCAAATCTGGAAGAAGCAGTTTCTATTATTCCTGCTCAATCAGAAGATCAGGACGACATCATTATTGAGGTACTTCAACCGGGATACAAAATAGGGGAAAATTTAATCAGACCCGCTAAAGTCGTTGTTGGAAAAT
>JADGAW010000125.1 GCA_015231815.1 Nitrospinota bacterium | reverse complement strand
TGCCAAAAACGAGCTGAAACCTTAAACAGGCTGGTACGGTTTGGAACCATGCAATAAGTGTTCATAATCAGTCAAGTCTAATAGCCCTATTGATTTTAAGAATTGAAACAAATTTAACAAAAGGGGAATATATGAAATTACCAAAAATAAACACTAAGACATCCTTAATAATGAATTCAAATGCCCATATAAAAGAACACCGTTATATGAATGTTTTCTTACCTAGACATTTGGTGAATCAACATCAAGGAGTTTTATTAACCAAAAACGGAGAGGGTATTTTATCCACACCTACAGGAAATCCTATTCACCACCAAAGTCAGACAGTAAACCATGCAATTGCTAATGCATGTGGACCAGTAATGGGTGCATGTCGAGTTAATAATTGTGACGTCATTCATGAGTGGCACCCTGATAGTAGTTTTAACATCAATGGTGATCATATAACAGTGGGTGTACCAGGACATGGCGTATGCCATATTTATCAAGCTACAGGTACAGGAGGATGCAATATAACTTCCTGTAGTGCGGGTGGAATTATCAGTTGGTACCGATAATGGTAAAGATGAAAAAGGGAACACTACCCTTCTTTTTATAGACATGTTTATAAATTATTAATTTTTTGGAGAAAAAATCATGAAACTACCTAAACAGAGTGCAGGGCAAAGCATTGCTTTTTCCGGGAGAAATGTAAACAGAAACCTTTTAGCTGTTCAGACAGCAGCAAACGGAGTGCAAATGGAAGGGTTTTTCAGTAACCTTGCCCACAGCGTTACGGGAAAACTCAAGAGCATGGGAAGTTGTGCCATAGGCTGTGGTCCCAACGCCATTAGCTGTATTCATTGTGGCATGGACAAAGATTGCTGGATTTCATGTGCTGGTCCTGCCGTTGGAGACTGCATTATATCCAAGTGCCTCTAAGCATTCATGAAATAAAGTCAGCTTACATTAACTTGTGATAAATTGCTTTTGATATAGACGAAAATTGTTTTTACCTATGGAATTTGTGTACGTACCCATACTTTACGCTGGGAATAAAAACTACTGAATTTAAATACGAGATGTTTATGAAAGTTTTTTCATAGCTTAATTTAAAATCTTTGAGGAGAAAAAACCATGGCAACTGCATTACGATATACCATCCTATCCGGAGACACTTTTTCATCAATCAGTGATGTCCTGAATGCCTCTGCTGGCATTAGTTATCAGGACATTGAGCAGGCAAATCCTGATGTCCCCGCAACGGCATTGTCAATTGGAATGCTTCTCAATATTCCATCAAAAGAAAGTAGTACGACGGTTATGAAATATACCGTTTTATCTGGAGATTCCTATTCAAAAATTGCCTCTGGATTAAGTAAATGTTCAGGAATAACCTATCAGGAAATTGAAGAAGCAAACCCAGACATCAGTCCTAATAGTCTGTCAATTGGACAAATAATTAATATACCAGAAGCAGGAACTCCTTCTGCCACGGTCACAACAACTTCTCAACAGGTAAATACCGATGCAAAAGTTGCTGGTTTTTGGTGGTGGACATGGTCAAAGGGCAGTGCTCCAAGTTCTACAAATCTATCCCTTGCTTTTAGTGGTTGGACTGATCCGCAGACCGCCCTTCAAAATAGTGCATCAGTTAAGGGAAAGTTAGCCGGCAGTAAATATATTTGTCTGGGAGGTGGCAATGAAAACGGAGCCTTCACAACTTCAGCATTAACTTCCGTTACCAACGCAATTAATAATGGCGACTTTTCCGGGTATGATGGTATTGCCTATGACGTTGAAGAGGGGGATACAGGACTGGAATCCTTATTTCAGGCATCATTTGCTGCTGCTCAGGCAAAAGGCTTTAAGGTCTTGGTTACTGTAAGTCATTCTCAACCCTATGGTATCAAGGATGCCTCAACTTTAATGAGTTCTTTTTTTTCAGATACGAACATTAATTATTTATCACCGCAATTGTACACATCAGGTGAAGAAACCAGCAATGACTATACTGCAATTGGAGTGCAATGGTCTGAATACGCTCAGGCAAAAGCAGCAGTGGTGCCGAGCATTGTCAATGCCACAATGTACGAAGACGCCAAAACCTATTTTTCAAGTAAAGGGGTTAATATTTTAGGGTTCGTGCAATGGAGTCAATCCTGAAGCTGATGAATAAATATCTTATTGAAAAAAATTATTACAATGAGGTGGATCTCCAATCAGCTTCTTAATTAAAGACTACCAGAATTTTAATTTTGGGCAAAAAAAAAGAGGTGCGGTTTCCCGCACCTCTTTTCAAAAAAACATCTTTATGGACGATAAATGTCGAGAATTTTTTGGAAATCAAATGCCCCGGCAGTTTTTCTTTGCTCAGCAATTCTATCCAGAAAGGTTGGTGTTTCCTTATCTTCATAATAAACTCCTGAATAAAGCTTTCCTGAAGTCCGGTCAAGTGCCTTAGCAATTGCACCCGGCTTATCACTTGTATCATGATCCTCAGGTAAGTCCTCAAACATCTCTTTATATGAGTCAAAGGTGTCCTGTTTGTTGAAGGTCGGACATGGAGAAATTACGTTGATATAAGAAAATCCTCTATGTTTCATTGCCTGAGTAATCAGACCTCTCATTTGCTTGGGATTTCCTGAAAAAGCCTGAGCTACAAACGTTGCTCCATAAGTCAAAACAAACGCCAAGGGGTTGATTGGATTATCAGGCGCTCCATATGGAGTAGTACTTGTTTTCATACCTGGAGTGGTGGTTGGAGACATCTGACCTTTTGTTAAGCCATAAATGCTGTTATCCATAACAATATAGGTCATATCCATATTTTTACGACACATATGGGGAACATGTCCGCCACCAATGGCAAACCCGTCACCGTCACCACCAAAAGCAACAACTTCAAGCTCCGGGTTGGCAAGCTTAACACCGGAAGCAATCGTTAAGGCTCTTCCATGAACTCCATGAAAACCATAAGCTTTAATAAAGAAGGGAAAACGTGATGAACATCCAATACCTGAAATAAGAGCAGTATTGTTAACGTTAATTTGCTGGTCAGCAAGTGAGTTCATAAAGGCGTTTAACAACCCATAATCGCCACAACCAGCACACCATGTTGGTGGTACTTCACTTTTGTACTCTTTTCCTTTAGCATATATTCCTGTAGCCATTATTGCACCTCCTTGATCTTTTTCGCTATTTCCTGAGGCTCGAAAGGCAAACCTCCATAAATATTATATTTAATGATTTCCTTGCCGATTTCTTTTGTTTTAATTATTTCAGCCAACTGTCCCTGATAGTTAACTTCTGGAACAAGAATTTTATCTACGGTTTTAAGAAACTCGTTAAAAGCTTTCATTGGGAAAGGCCATACAAGCTTTGGATAGAAAGCAGAGACTTTTACCCCGGCTTCCCTTGCCTGCTGAACTGCTTCCCTTACACTGCCTTGAGTAGAACCCCAGGTAACAACACCGACAGTGGCACCTTCTTCAATATCCGAATGAGAGGATTCGAAGAAATCTTCTGCATTGGCAATTTTGTTAAATCTTTTTTCTGTATTTTTTGTGTGAAAAACAGGACCATAATTTGGAGAACCCTTCTCGTTATGCTCTAGACCAGTCTGCATATGGGCACAACCTTCCATTCCTGGAATTGCTGTTGGAGAAATATTATCTTCAGTGAATTTATATCGTAAAAATTCTCCGTCAGTATCGGGGTTGTACATCTTTCTGTTAACAACTTTTACTTTATTGATATCAGGAGCTTCAAAGGTTTCAGTTCTAAAACCCAGTGAACCATCTGTTAAAAGGATTACCGGAGTTTGGTAATGCTCAGCAAGATTAAATGCGTGAATCGTTAAGTCAACACAATCAGCAACATTTTCTGCCGAAAGAACAATTCGCGGGAAATCACCATGACCACCGTAACAGGCAAGAAAAAGATCTGACTGTTCATGTTTTGTCGGAAGTCCTGTTGAAGGACCGCCCCTTTGAACATCACAAATAACTAAAGGAGCTTCGACCATTACACCAAGACCGAGAATTTCAGTCATTAAGGAAAGTCCTGGACCTGATGTCCCCGTCATTGCCTTAGCTCCTGCAAACGAAGCACCAACAACAGCTCCGATAGAAGATATTTCATCTTCCGTCTGAACAACAGTACCACCTTTTTTTACAAGATGTTTTGCAACCCAGTAAGCGATTTCAGTCGCCGGAGTAATTGGATAACAGGCAAAGAAGTTACAGCCCGCCATTAATGCACCAAGACCAACAGCATCGTTACCAGACATAATGATAACGTCCTTGTTCTGTTCCTGAGCAACTACGTTATAAGGATTGCTGATTCCCTGATGGTTTTCCTTGACATAATCAATACCTAATTGAAGGGCTTTATAGTTAAGATCTACAATGTCCTGACCTTTTTTACCAAATCTGTTATTTATAATTTCCTTTAACCGGTCAACGGGAATATTAAAAAGTTCAGAAAGTGCTCCCATACAAACCATGTTTTTACTTCTATATACTCCAAGGTCAACTTTTGCAAGTTTTGACATGGGAAGGTTATAAACAATCACACCTTCTGGAACTTCAGGTAATTCATTGATATCGCCACCTTCTGGACCATCCCAAATAAGAACATTGCCTGCTTTTAACTTATTAATATTGTTATCAAGAGCTTCCTTGTTAAAAACAACCAAAACCTGAAACCCGTCACCTTCGGAAAGAATTTTTTCAGAAGACATTCTGATTTGATACATAGCGTATCCGCCTCGAATTTCAGCCGGGAATGTCTTAAAGGTCAGAACCTCCAAGCCCGCTTTCGCTGCTGCCTGTGCCAGAATATCGCCGGAACTGATGATACCTTCTCCACCTTCTCCGCCTATTCTGATACAAAGATCACTCTTATGTCCCATAAAAACCTCCACTTAAATTACCATTATTGTTAAAAAACGAATTTGACATTTTACCAGTTTTTCCATTAAATCAACAAAACAAGAAGATAACAAAATTAATTAATTATGATACACGATAAAATGCCAATAAAATCAACTCACGGAGTCAACTTTTGCATTTGGGCTATAATTTCTGAAGCATTGTGAGAAATCCGTTGTTGCTCGCCAGCATCAAGGTCTTTAAAAGAGACAACACCTTCCTTTACTTCTTCATCACCAATCAAAATTGCAAAGCGAAAATTTCCCTTTGAAGCTTTTTTAAAGCTTGACTTTAGGGAATCCTGATAATTAATTTCCCCGCTGAATCCTTCTTTTCTTATATCATTGAGAAGCTTTATGGCTTTTTCTTTCGCAGTTTCACCGAGGGAAATCATATAAACATCAGGTCTTTTTCCTGCACGACCTTCCGGCATAAGAGAAATTAAACGTTCGAGTCCTATAGCAAAACCAACTGCTTCTGTTTTAGGACCTCCAAGCTCCTCAACAAGCTTGTCGTACCGTCCTCCTCCAGCTATTGCGTCTTGTGAACCAAGGGAAGATGACGTTATTTCAAAAGCTGTTTTGGTATAGTAATCAAGTCCTCTAACGAGAAACTTATCAAGAGTAAAAGTTAAGCCCAAAAGATTTAAATTTTTCTTTACCTCTTCAAAATGAGTATCACAGTTGTCACAGAGATGTTGATAAGTTCCCTCAACAGTTGAAAGAAGGTTTTTACAGCTCTCCACCTTACAGTCAAGAACCCTCAATGGATTCGTGAGCATTCGCTCCTGACATAATGGACAAAACCCTTCTTTATTTTTTTCAAAAAAAATCTTTAAATAACTTAAATAATTGGGACGACACACTTCACAGCCAACTGAATTCAAATGTACGGTAGGGTTTTCAATATTAAGTTCACGAAGAATTGTATAAAGTGCAACAATAACCTCTGCGTCAATATAAGGTTCCTGAGAGCCAAAAACCTCTGCTCCAGCCTGATGAAACTGCCGAAGCCTTCCAGCTTGTGGTCGTTCATAACGAAACATTGCACCAAAGTAGTAGAGTTTTTGAACAGAAGGCGGATAAAAAAGATTATTCTCAATATATGCCCTGACGACAGAAGCTGTTCCCTCTGGTCGCATTGCTACCGTATCCCCATGCCTGTCTTTAAAGCTGTACATTTCTTTTTGAACGATATCGGTCACATCACCAATTGATCGTTGAAACAAATCGTTTTGTTCCAATACCGGAACACGAATTTCCTTAAAATTAAACTGATGAAATACCTTTTGAATAATTTCTTCAGCCTTTTGCCATTTTTCTGTTTCTTCAGGGAGAATATCCTTAAACCCTCTAAGTCGTTGAATTTTTTTTCCGCTCATTCTTTCCTCATTAATGTTCGTCCTTACATTTTTCAGGACTACTTGTGTGTAAAAAGTTCATAATTTTACTGTATTGACCACTTTTTGAGTAATGAGAGCTTAAGAAGAAGGTACAGAGCACAAGAATAAACCTTTTTTACGTAACG
>JADGAW010000124.1 GCA_015231815.1 Nitrospinota bacterium | reverse complement strand
TTTTCAACTATTTCAAACCTTGTTTCCGGTTTTATTAGGGTAGATTCGCACTTATGGGGAGGACTTCCCGTTGGGATAAAAATTATTTGGTCAAGAGCGAGGTTTTCTAATGTTTCCAGTGCAGTTTGTAAATGACCGTTATGAATTGGGTTGAATGTTCCCGGATAAAGCCCGATTCTCATCTGCTTCCGCCTTGAAATAATGGTTTATAATGCTCCAATAGTTTATAATTACTGCCTTTTTAGGCGTTTTGCGATTATTTTGTCATAATTTGCCCGCTTATTTTAAGGAAAAACAAAAAAACAACACATTAGTTCGGAAAAATGAATAAGTTTAAGGTGAGAAGGTTTGAAAAGGGAATTTATATTCTTCCTAACCTCCTCACAACTGCATCGGTGTTTTGTTCCTTTTATGCAATGGTGTCAATCATAAATGGAAAATATTATTATGCTGCAATATCCATAATTGTTGCAATTATTTTTGACGGACTAGACGGGAAGATTGCACGTTTGACCAATAGCACCTCGAACTTTGGACTTCAGCTTGATTCTCTGGCGGATGCAGTATCCTTTGGGGTTGCCCCGGCTCTTCTTATTTATGCATATACACTCCATAATTATGGAAGGCTCGGATGGCTTGCTGCTTTTCTTTTTGTAATCTGTGGACTTCTCAGGCTTGCCCGTTTTAATATTCAAGAGGAAACCGATGTAAAGAAGAATTTTACCGGATTACCCATCCCTGGAGCTGCTGGTTTTATTGCAATTACGGTTATTATGACCGAAGATTATTTTGGCTTGGAGAATATTCCCCATTTACTCTATTTATTCATGGTATATGCTCTTGCTATCCTAATGGTAAGCAATATTCCATACACAAGCTTTAAAGGGTTAAAGTTAAGCAACAGAAGGACATTTCATGTCTTTTTAATCATAATTTTAATTATTTATTTAATAGCGGTAATTCCCCAAATATTTTTATTTTTATTTGGGATTTATTACATTTTTACCTCTCCTTTTTTATGGGGCTACAAAAAACTCAAAGGAGAGAGTGATGAAGAACCTTTAGATAAAAACATCGAACTTTAAATTCGGTGGGTACACCTTCAAAAAGAGGGTGGAATCAAAGAAGGTTTAAGAAAACCTCCGTTTTTTCCGGGGGGATTAATACTCATTAACTAACAAACATTACGATGAATGACATAATTATTTTTGACACAACACTTCGGGACGGAGAACAGTCGCCGGGGTTTAGTATGACAACAAACGAAAAGATTCAAATGGCGCAACAGCTTGAAAAACTCAAAGTTGATGTTATTGAAGCGGGCTTTCCCATTGCCTCTGATGGAGACTTCGAGGCAGTTAAACAGATTAGCCAGGAAATTAAGAATACCGTAATTTGTGGACTGAGCAGGGTGATGAAGAAGGATATTGATCGTGCCTGGGAAGCTCTGCAATACGCAAAAAAAGCACGAATCCATACCTTTATTGCGACATCGGATATTCACATCAAGCATAAATTCAATAAGACCAGAGAAGAAATTTTTCAAATGGCTATTGAAGGAGTAAAACATGCCAAGAGTTACACCGACGATGTTGAGTTCTCGGCAGAAGATGCTTTTAGAAGTGACAGGGGTTTTCTTGCAAAAATTGTTGAGGAGACTATACGTGCTGGAGCAACAACCGTAAACATTCCCGATACTGTCGGTTATGCAATAACCTCAGAGTTTGGTGATCTCATTAAATTTCTGTTTGATACAGTTCCCAATATTAATGATGCAATTATTAGCGTTCATTGTCACAATGACCTTGGACTTGGTGTTTCAAACTCTCTTGCTGCCGTTGAAAATGGAGCAAGGCAGATAGAATGCACCATTAACGGTATTGGAGAAAGAGCTGGAAATGCTTCTCTTGAAGAAGTGGTGATGTCGATTAATACAAGAAAAAACTTCTTTAATGTAAGAACCAACATTAATACGAAGGAGATTTACCCTTCGAGTCAAAAACTTGTTTCAATTACCGGAGTTCCTGTTCAGCCCAATAAGGCAATTGTTGGCGATAATGCATTTGCTCATGAAGCAGGCATTCATCAGGATGGTTTTCTGAAAAACAAAAGCACCTACGAGATTATGACCCCACAGTCCATTGGAAAGGAAAAATCAAACCTTGTAATGGGAAAGCATTCGGGTCGTCATGCTTTTCAGGAAAGGCTTACTGAACTTGGATACAGTCTTGATGAGAAAGAACTTGATGATGCTTTTAAGCGACTTAAGGAGCTTGCCGATAAAAAGAAAACAATTTACGAACAAGATCTCATTGCAATTGTTGAAGAGCAAAAGCAGGGCTTTGAGGAAAAGTTTAAGCTTCAATATGTTCAAAGTTCAAGTGGCAACAGAACCATCCCGACAGCAACAGTTGAAATTATTCATGGAAAAGAGACCATTATTGACGCTGCTATTGGTGATGGACCTGTTGATGCTGCTTACAAGGCAATTAGCAGAATTACAGGCTGCAGGGGGGAGTTGAAGTCGTATAATATCCGTTCAATTTCTGAGGGAAGAGACGCTCTTGGTGAAGTAACGGTAAAAGTAGCCTTTGATGATGTTATTGTTAAAGGTAAAGCTCTTTCAACAGACGTTATTGAAGCGAGTGCAAAAGCGTATCTTAACGCAGTTAACAGGTTTCTTTCCAATCATTCCGTTGACGACCCAAAGGTGGAGAAGATATAATTGTTCAGTCAGTGGTGAATTGCTTTTTTGTTCATCACTGATTGCTTTACTGTTTTTAAAGATACAATAAAATTTCAGCAAAAAAGGAACAAATATGGAATTAAATCTCGAATGGCTTAAGAAAGCAAGAATTCCCATCGGGCTTTATAAAAAATGTGAAAATTGCAAGGAAATCCTTGATACTAAGGACTTTATCGGAAGTTTTAATGTTTGCCCAAACTGTCAGTACCACCACGCAATTCCTCCGCAAACATGGACAGAACTGCTCTTTGAAGAAAACAGTTTTATTGAGACAGAAAAAGGGCTTATGTCCACAGATCCATTAAAATTCAGGGATTCCAAGAAATACAAGGAACGGTTAAAGGGGGCAATAAAGAAAACAGGAAATAAGGATGCAATCGTAACAGGTATTGGAAAAATCGGTAACCACAAAGTAAGTATTGCGATTTTCGATTTTACTTTTATGGGGGGAAGTATGGGAATTGTTGTTGGCGAAAAAATCACCAGAGCCGTTGAAAATGCCATAACAAACAGAATTCCGATGATAATTATTTCTTCATCTGGTGGAGCCAGAATGCAGGAAGGTATCTTGTCATTAATGCAAATGGCAAAGACTTCTGCTGCTCTCAAGCGTCTTTCCGATGAAAAATTACTCTATATCTCGATTTTAAGTAACCCGACGACAGGAGGTGTTACTGCAAGTTTTGCCATGCTTGGTGATATTCATATTGCAGAACCTGGAGCTTTAATCTGTTTTGCCGGACCTCGTGTAATTAAGCAGACAATAAGGCAGTCATTACCCGACGGATTTCAGACAGCAGAGTTTTCTCTTGAACATGGATTTGTTGATATGGTGGTAAGTAGAATAAAATTACGGGAAACATTAAAAAAGATTTTAAGTTCACTCTTATAAATGACATGAATTATCCTAATGCTCAGCGAGATGATAACGAGGACCTTGTTGGATTTGGAATAACGATTCTTCTTGCGGAAGATGATCATCAAAACAGGCTCTCACTGATTGAACTTTTTGAGGGTGAGGGATATACCGTTATCCCGGCGAGAAACGGTTCGAAAGCAAAAGATATTTATGATGAAAGAGCAGAGGAAATTGATTGTATCGTAAGTGACTTGGATATGCCCGGATTAAGTGGCATTGAGTTTGCCCGTTACAATTCTTTGAACAAGCATCTTCCTTTTGTTGTAAGTAGTGGAGTTCTCGAGACCGATGTAGCAGAAGAACTTATGGAAATTGGAGTGCGGGACTTTATGGTTAAGCCGTACGACTTCGACCTTATTCCCGCTGTTATTCAGAAATGTATTGAACGATTTAATCTTGCAAATATGACAGAAACGGTTGATCAAAATACCTCAGGAAATCTTTCCACAATAACTATTCCTACCTGCTTTGAAGATATGCATATGGCAGTTGACTGGATAGAGAAAAAAGTTGAGCGGTTTCATGCAAAACAAGTTGCTGGTCATTTTGCTTCATCAATTTCTGAGCTTCTTACCAATGCCTATGAGCATGGTAACCTTGGAATTACCGAGTGTGAGAAAAAAGAGCTGATGCGTCAAGGTACTTTTCACGATGAAGTTTTAAAGCGGGAAAGGAACTGTAAGGCAAAGATAAAAATAGATGTACTCGCCTTTAAGCATAAAGTTACCGTAAAAATTTATGACGAAGGAGAGGGGTTTGACTACCGTAAGTATGTTGATTTAAAGAAAAAAGAAATTGAAGAAAAACTTGCTCTTCCTAATGGACGTGGGATTTATCTTGCCAACTATTATTTCGATTCTATTACCTATAAGGATAAAGGTGCTACTGTTATAGCGGTAAAATCCTTTTAAAGGGAGTGAGCTTTTCAAACCTTTCACGGTTCAATGACATCAAATAAATCAATCCTCCTTCTTGTTTTACTGCCTTTCTTTTGTCTCATTCAATCAGTTAACGCTCCTTTTTACTTTGATGACTTTCCTGTTATTATCGACTATGAGGCTATCCGCTCCTTTTCATGGGAGAATATAAGGGTTTACCTCGGTCCGCGCTTTATTCCCTATCTTACCTTTTCCTTAAACTATCAGATAAGTTCCACAGATACTTATTTTTATCATCTGATTAATATATTCCTTCATATTTGTAACGGCTTAATCGTCTATTTCATTGTAAAAAAACTCCTTAAAATTGTTTCTGGTAATAAGAAGTTTCCTGAGGTGTTACCTTTGTTCAGTGCTCTTGTATTTGTGCTTCATCCGGTACAAAGTCAGGCAGCAGTATATATTGTTCAAAGAAGCGAGCTTTTTGCTGCATTTTTTTATTTTTCTGCAATTTTATATTATCTGATGATGAGGGAGAAATTTCTCAATCAACCATCTGAAGAGAGTTTTGGTTCTCAGTTTTTTAAGCCACAGCATCTTCTTCGCTATATGGTTTTCCTGCTCTTAACCTGTGGGGCTTTTTTGTCAAAGGAAGTATCTGCAACCTTACCTGTTGCAATTTTTATTATTGATTTACTTTTTTTAAGTAAAAGTTTTAAGAAAAGCTTTTTCTATTTGTTGCCCCTCCTGTTAATTCTGTTGGTAGCACCTTTTTTTATATTTATGCAGTTTGGTATAGTGCGGGAAGGTTTATTCCTTAAGGTATATGGAGCTCCAGAGGTAAGTACCTATCTTTTGACGGAAGCTCATGTTTTTTTTACCTATGTACGACTTATTTTTTTTCCTATCAACCTTCACCTTGATTATGATTACCCCGCAGTAAAAGAAATGAGTTTTACAACAGGTATCCTGATTCTCATAATCATTAGTTCTCTTGTTTTTATACTTTTTAAGAAAGGTTTGTCTCCATTTACCCGGTGCGGATTTCTTCTCTTTATTCTTATGCTGTTGCCCACATCAAGTTTGGTTCCCATATCAGATTACCTGTACGAACATCGACTATACCTTCCTTTTTTTGGTGTCGTGTTACTTTTTGTATCTTTTTTTCAGTATTTTGAGGGAGAAAAGCAGCAAAAGTATGCTGCGATGGTAATAGTTCTGCTTGTTGTTCTTTTTACCCATCGGGTTAGTGTGTGGAGCAATGAAGAAACTTTCTGGAGCGATAATATTGCAAAAGCCTTTCATAAGGCACGTATTTACTCAAATCTTTCCAGTTTTTATTTAAAGAGCAATCAACCCAATAAGGCATTTGCTGTTTTGCAAAAGGGAATTTCCCTTAACCCGAATAACCCAATATTTTATGCATCTATGGGGGCTCTCTATCAGTCTCAGGATGCAATTAACAAAGCAGCAAAAAACTACGAAAAAGCTCTGAGCATTCTGGAAGAATATAAGAAACAAGGAACATTCTCATGGTTTAGTTATCGTAAGAAAAGCGATATTCTCTACAATCTCTCAACGATTAAACTCAAAGCAGGAGAATTCGATGATGTCATTAAGCTCTGTAATGAAGCACTTAAGGAAGAGGGGAATAACCGGCACCTGATTTTAAATAATCTGGGAATGGCGTACCTTATGAACAATGATTACAAAAAAGCATTGGAATATTTTTCTCTGGCATCGGATCTTAACAAAAACTATGAGGAACCTTTAGTGAACCGGGGAATTGTACTCAAGAATATGGGGCAGTTTGGTAAATCCATTGAAAGCTATAAAAAAGCTTTGGCAATAAACCCTCAAAACTCTAATACCCTCTTTTTACTTGGGGAAGTTTACTTATTTAAAAAAGAATTTTTAACA
>JADGAW010000123.1 GCA_015231815.1 Nitrospinota bacterium | reverse complement strand
AGTTCTAATTTTCATTATTGCAGGCTTTCTTGCAGCCCCGCAATTTTACCCAACCTATGAATCTTTGCAGCAGGGAATTATGAACGGGTGGGTTAAATATTTACCTGATAATCCACTATATCCTGACAACACAAAGTTAGGCTACTCTCAAACCCCTTTATCATTTCTTCTTGGTTTTTTGTTTCCGGAAACGTACTATGATATCTTCAAAAACAATCCTCTTTTGGGAGTATCCAAGGAAAAGTACGGGGAATCTGTTTTTACCTTTGGTTTTCTTTTGTTTTTTTTCAGCACTTTAGGACTTCTCTTTAAGACTAAGCTTCAACCTTTATGGATCGCTGTTGCAATTATTTTCAGTCTTTTTCTGATGTCAGCATCAACTCCCCTTTGGAAATTTTGGGGCTATCTCTCTGAAATCGGTCACTGGAGATACCCTACACGGGCGGCAATTGTACTCTATTTTATTTTCTCAATTTATGCAGCATATGGAATTGAACTAATACTAAATAACAGACAGGAATTCATTGACAAATATTATGGAGTTGTTTCCAGACTCTTAATTCTCTTTAATTGCATTCTTATCGGTGGTGTTCTTTTTATTGTATTGTTTCCAGAACTAACATTTAATTTAGAAAGCGAAGTTTATAAAAAATCAGTTTTTGCCATATCAAGTTTATTTATCGTACTTCTTTTCTTTACGATTATTTACGGAAGGTTTAATAATCCGTATCAGGATCAAAAGCCCTACCTTAAGTATTTGGTTTATCTTTTGGCATCTTTCTTTTCATTCCTCCTCATTGTCTTTATTGGTTCATTAGACACAGGAAACCTTCCGAACCACCTTGTAACTCAGTTTATGAACATCTCTTTGCCAACAGAATTAATACACTTTATCGGTATTTTAATGTTTTGTCTCGTTGTTACTCTCCTCACTAAACTAAAAGTTAAACAAAGTGACCTGATATTAAAAGGTGCTATTCTCCTCATGGCACTCATTTTCATCAAAAAAGAATTCCCTACAATGGAGTTATCAGAGCCTATGAAAAAAAATCCCTCTATTCTGTTTGAGAGGGATCATGAATTTGAAGCTTTTTTAGATGATCCGGAATTAAAAAACTACCGGGTTTTACTTGCAGAAGATTTTAAGAATACTCTTGCCCCTCATCTCGGGTTTAAGAAATCAATTCATAACTATTGCTGCAGGCAGTTTGAGGATAATTTAAATTTTGCATTTGAAATGATTGCCGGACCAATATATCAGGAAAAAATGAAGGACTTGATATTCCGTGACAAGGTATATGACAACCTTTTCCTGAAACTCTATAACGTGAAATATATTGTTGATGATTTCAGTAAATTCCCGAACTTTGTACAAAATAATGCATTTAAACAACTATCCCCATATGTTCTTGAAGTAAAAGATACCCTGCCCCTCCTCTATTTTCGGGATGATTATGCCTATGCAACAAGGAGTCAGTTTATTGTATTAATTTTAGGAAACCTAACTGAGGACATAATAAAGGTGGCTTTTGTGGACGATAAACAAATTATTCAAAAACAACAAAAACAGAAAAATATCGATACAGAGAAACTTAAATTTATTGTTTTAAAAGGAAATACATTAAAGCCTGAAGTAATTATCAAGGAATCTAAAAGCGGAAGAATAAAAGGAATTGTTAAAACAGCCAAGCCCGGCATTGTTGTTTTTTCTGAAGTCTGGACACCCTCCTGGAGAGCATATGTTGATGGCAAGGAAAGGGATAGTCTCCCCGTATATGGAATGTTGCAGGGAATTGATGTTGAACCGGGTGTTCATGAGGTACGGTTTGAATACAATGTTTTCCATTCTTGGCAAATGAAAGTTGCCTCGTTGCTTTCAATCATTACATTACTTTTTTGCTCATTTGTATTTTTCAGGCATTTTAAAAGCAGAGATTGTATCTTAGATTAACATTGAAGCATTCCTAACTTAAACTCCCCCGGAATTAATTTTCTTTCCCCTACCATCCACCGGACTATTTTTATCCGGTAATGTAAGCATAATTGATGAAAGTAAAAAAAGGTCCGCAAGAAGAGCAAAAAGGATGGCAACACACACAAGAAGTCCAAAGAGAATATTAATTTTAAATGAACCAAAGAGCAGAACAAAAAAGCCAAAAAAGAGTATTACAGAAGTAAAAACAATCGGCTTTCCTGCTTCATGTAAGGCAAAGGCAATAGATTCTCTCCGACTATACCCGCTTCGTTTTTTCCTCAGGTAACGGTTAAGGTAATGAATACTGTCATCCACCCCTATTCCAATAACAACACAAGCAACCATAACCGTTCCAAACTCAAGATAAATACCAAACATTCCCATAATTCCAGCTGCTGCAAAAACAGGAAAAAGGTTTGGAATCATGCTCAATATACCGTATTTCAATGATTTAAAAACTAAAATCATCATAAAAAATATCAGAAAAAAAGCAGTACTGAATGCGGTAATCTGACTATCAAGAATATAGATATCAAGGGCGTTAAAAAGAATTGCTAAACCGGTAAGGGTAATAGAAAGTTCCGGCAACTCCTGCTTAATAAATGTTTTTGTTTCCTGCGTAAGTTCTTTGCTCCGGGAAGTGTTCATAATTGGAACCCGTGCACTTATGCGGGTGTAACGATAATTGTAGTCAACAATATCCGTCAAATCCTCATCAGGAGAAGAAAAAGAGTATAAAAGAAGGTACTGGGCAACCTCTTCTCTTGTATCAGGAATTTTGTAAAATTCCTCCCTGTCCTCATGCATAACCTTATTCATCTTCTTAATAAAATCAAGAAGAGAAATAATCTTTCCGTAATCAGGAAAACTTTCGAAGTGCTGAACTAAAACCTCAAGTTTTTTGAGAAACTCCGGTTCTTTTACTCCACCATCTTTTCCTGAATCAACAACAATTTCAATATTAAAAATTCCTTTGAGACGGGAATCAATATAACTCGTTTCCTGCTTTATCACTGAACTATCCTTAAAATAATTCATTGCATTTGCATCAACCTTTACCTGCAATACAAAATAAAGAAAAACCATGGTAATTATGCCAAAAACCGTCAGGATGACTTTGTTCTGCCTTGGAGTAAATGTGGAAATTCTATGCAATTGATTATAAAAAAGGTTATTTTCCGTAATGCGTTCTGCTTTTTTCGGTTTAGGCTTCAAAAATGATAATAGTGCCGGAAGCAGAGTTACTGATAAAAGAAAAGCAGCAAAGACCCCAAAAGCTGCCTCCCCTCCAAGCTCTTTTAATGGCACAAGTTTACTGGTGGAAAAGGAAAGAAAACCAATACTGGTGGTTATTGAGGTGAAAAAGCAGGGAGTAAAAAGATTTTTTATTGAGTTTTCAGCGGCAATTTTTGAGCTATGTCCTTTATTTACTTCATGATAATAATCCACCAAAATATGTACTGCATCAGCGACCCCAATGGCAAGAATTATGATTGGCACAATCGCATTCAGCATATTCATGTCGTGCCCCAATACTCCCATGTAGCCATAAACCATCACAATGGTTCCAAAAATTACCCCTAAGGGTAGAATGGTGCCAAAAATCGTTCGAAAAGAATAAAAAAGAGTAATAACAATTACCAGTGTCAGCACCGGCATAAGTTTCATCTGATCGTTCAATGAATGGGTCAGAAAACTTTCATCCAGAATTGGTCCACCCGATAAAAAGATATTGTAATTATTTTCCTGATTGATATCCTTGATGAACTGCTTAAGTTTATTTGAAAGCACTACTTTGAAGTCAATCGTACCTTCCACATGTTTAACTCTTCCGGTAATAATGGAAAAAGTCGCATCTTCATTTATAAGAAGTCCTTTGAGTAAACGGTCATTTAAAGCAATTTTTTCCTTTTCCTGATATTCTTTCTTGGTAAGGTCAAACCTTTTAAATAATTTCCGAACCGTTAGCCCTTCCTCATCCCCGGTAATAATCTCGGCTTTTGAAAGCGACTGTACCTTGGTAACATATTCCTCCTCTTTTAAAAAGTCGGTTATTTGTTTAATTTTTTCGATATCCTGTTGGTTAAACAGGCTTGTTTTATCTTTATTTTCTATTCCAACAATCAGAAATTCATCATCACCAAAAGTAGCAAGAAGGGATTGGTAGTCAAGGAGTGTTTTGTCATCCTCAATAAACCACATTTCGTTTGAATTGTTAAACTTGAGGTCTTTTGCACAATAAAGTGACCCCACAGCAAGAAGAAGGGAAAAAAGAATTACCCATATGCGGAAGCGAACAACCGATACAGAAAAAACCTCTATAAACTTTTTTATCATACAAATGGTGTCGGTAATATATTGTTTACCCAGAATGATAAACAAAAAGACTCATTATTTACTCTTTCCTGAAATGAGCTATTGAGCATCTGAGATGTCAACTTCAACTGAGATAATCACATCTTCATAAACCTTAGCAACCCAAATTGACGGGTCAACAACCCCAAAATCTTTCCATTTAATTGTTGTTTTCCCGAGATAAACCGTTTTGTCATCAACCTTTTTTCTTTCAACCACGAGGTCAACAGGTTTGGTCGTTTTAAGAATGGTTAACTCTCCCTTAAGTTTTCCTTTTTCATATCCGATCATGCGATATTTAATCGTCGGGAAAGTATCTACGAGTAGAGATGTTTTATGCATTTTTTCATCTCTATCCTCTTCCATTGTTGTCATATCAGCAACATTTATCGTGACAACACCTTTAACATTCTCCGGGTTTTTCATATTTTCAAAAGAAATAAAACCAGAGAATTTATTTGCCTTACCACTAAATTTATGCCAGGTGGTATCCATATCAAATGTTATCTGAGTATTTTCCGGCGATAACTTCACTTCCAAAGCCTGAAGATTTACCGGAAAAAACAGAGTAAAGAGAAGAAGTGTTTTAATAATATGTTTCATGTTTTATTTAATTTGGTTAAGAAATAAGTAATTACCCTATCAAGGCAAAGTGCATATTGGTTAAAACTCCCGAACTTCAGAAAGAAGACTTACTGAAACTATGGAGGATACCATAACCCGAACACAATGACGGTTATAATTTATTCCACCTTTTAATGCTTCAAGAAGGTGTAGGTCACGTGACTTCATGCTTTTTTCCTGATCGAAAACATCTGCCTTTTCCAGAATAACCGATTCTTTATTCCATTTTATTAATGTTCCGACATAAAGAAATCGAGTGTTGGTATCGAGCACAACCTCTTTGCCGATTAATTCTTTAAACCCGGTCATAAAGAGGAAATATCTGGTTCTTCAAGAGGTACCGGGCAAATGTTCTTTCGACCACAGGGGTCACAATGAACTCCCTCCCATAAAGCATTAAACTTTTCTTCAACAGCGTCAATCAGTGCTGTTGACTCAGTCCAAAGACCCGCTTCAAAGTTTCTTCGTTCCTTACCTTTGGCTCCAAGACCTGCTCCTGTTAAGTTAGCACTTCCAAGGTACATCTTACAGGCATCAATAATAACGGTTTTGGAATGGAGTCGAGGACATCGCCGAATAATAAAATTCTTAGGCAAAGGTTCTTTCATCTCGTGTAACGCTGGAAGGCTGGGAACACCACTGTGAAGAAGACGAATTTCAACACCATCGAAAGCAAGTTCGTAAAAAATACTTACGATTGAATCTGCCTTTCCTCTTTCACCTGTTGGAACGAGCATCGACTTAAAATCAGCAGTGGAAATTGCCACACTGGTGGTTGCGGCAAGAATTCCTTCAAGAACTACTTTAGAGAAATGTTCCTCATTAAAAATAAGTTCAACCTCCCCTTTATGCTTATTTCTGAATTTTGATGATAAAAATCATTATAAAAAGCCATGGTATAGTGTTACCGCTTGACAAAGGAGTTATAAAGTCCTATGGCTGCCATCACAAAAAGGCGGATTTTTGCTATTTTTACATCCACACCAATGTACTGTTTTATCTTCATCAATTTCTACCAACTTTGCGGCATGTTTTGTACCTTCGTATTCTGTTCCTTTATGAGTATTGTCGCAAAATGGGTCATTTTTTGAAAGACCACACCCGCACCAGACATAGGTTCCTGCCTCCATATCCATTTGATAAGGTGCTTTCTGACATATTTTAGGTTCTACCATAATAACCTCCCGATAAATTAGTAATGACGGTATTTAACCATACATGAATATAAATTTTCCACGTTTCAATTAAACTTTTTGGAAAAACCTCAACCATGAAATTCCTCGAGAAATGATGATAAGACCTAAACCCTGACCCAATTTTCGGCAATAAATTTATCCAGAACCTCTCGTGGACCATTGCAACGAACCCACAATAAATCTTCGTCACTTTCTTCAACGACGACAGCCTGCACACCAAGCTTATCCACGATTCTTTGATAGGTTTCGGCAGTAACTTTTAAGCGACTATTTACCCAGTCTCTTTGGCAAAAATTGCCAATAAACTGACTGAGTTCCTGAAGACCCTCTCCCGTAAGGGCAGAAACCAAAAGAGCAT
>JADGAW010000122.1 GCA_015231815.1 Nitrospinota bacterium | reverse complement strand
TTCGAGATATTGTTTTACTTTTTCTTCTGAGGATGAACAGGTCTTCGCATAATCTCTGCAAATGTTGCCCCATACTTGATAAAGCTCCGATAAATCCATCTTCTCGCTTGGTCTTTGAATACAAAGGTCGATATGTTTAAGGGACTCCTGATATTTTTTCTTTTCCCTCAAAGTTTGGGAAAGAAAATAATGAAAGGGAGAAGCTTCATTGGCGTTGATGTTTTTCAAGAGGGTTTTTAGACTTTTTTCGCTTTTAATGCTTTCCAACTCATCTTCCTTCAATTTATCTTTCACTATTTTGAAACCTTTTCCTAAAACCTTACTAAAATCATTGGTTTCCTTCCTAATAATCTCGAGCAATTGTTTTGCCTGAAAATAGGTGACTGTCCCCATTGTACAACCGATTATAATTGCGGACTTTCCTTTGAAATCAAGACCTACCGCCTCCTTTAATTCTTTCCAGAATAGGTTGCGGTTAAAGTCTTTCGGGAAATCCAGCTTTGCCTCAAAAAAACGGGGATAAAGGGAGTTAAACAGTTTGGTGGGAGATATCTCTTTATTGCTGGTAAGGGGCAGTTGCAACTTCTGGGCCTTGGTCAGGTAGTCCTTGTACTTGTCATTTTGTTCAAGCCGATAATGCAGGTTGGCAATCCTTTCCAGCAATGAAACGTTTTCTGGCGAGATATTTTCCGCTTTTTGAAGGGTTTCCAGTGCCAACGGCAAATTTTTGTTCCGTGTCTGTGCCGTTGCAAGAGAGGAAAGGTACTCAACATTTTTTACGTCCAGTTCAGTTGCCCTTTGATAGTTTTCTTCAGCCTCGTTAAATTTTCCAAGCTCCATAAGAAGATTGCCGTAATAGAAATAGCCTTTTGCCTCTTGGGGTCTTTCCTTGATTGCATGTTGCAATGCAAATTCGGCCTCTTTATAACGCTCCTGTTCCTGAAGTTCCAGTGCTTTGTTGATCTTCGCCCTGAAGTCTGAGGGGTTGTTTTTCTCTATCAGTCCGGCGATGGCTTTATACTCCTTCGCCAGATCTTCTGATGGGTGTTTTTGCGTGAAAAGAATATCGTCCAGAGCCAGAACTGGTTCATAGGGAACGAGGATTACCTTGTCCTTGCTGTCCTTTCCGCTGTTAATCGCACGGGGCATTCTTTTCTCCACCTCCTTGAGCTTTTTCTTCAATATGGTATCGTCCAGAAATTGACCCTTTGGTATCGGCGATGCGACGAGGAGGGTTTTTATCGGTTTGCCGGAATGTATAAATGACATGTACGCCTTTTCAGCTCCGAGAATGTTCTGGCTGTTGAGATTAAAGATCAAGACGATCATTTCGGCGAGCTGATGTGTGGTTATTCCCGCAATGTCGGCAAGTCCTGTTCGGGAATCGATTAATAGGTAGTCGGGGTTGAATTCCTCTTCTATCTTTTTTTTCAGGTTCTCGAAAAAATCGAAGCCCCTTTTATTTTTGTACAACTCCTGCCAACTGATTTTACACAGGTTTTCCTGATAGGTTCCGTCCTTTCTTCCCGCCGGGATAAGGGTCAGGTTTTTAACCCCCTTGACTTTTGACGCATACGGTTTTAACGAAGGCAATTTTTGCGGGTCTGGTTTTTCCCGATCACTATATGCAGCGATATATTCGACAATTCCGCCTTTTTCAGTTTGAATTTCGTTAAAGGGAGGGATGACATCTATTCCGGGAGCCTCCAGATCAAAATCCACCGCTACGACCTTTGCGTTGCTTTCTGTTGCAAGAGCGTAAGCAGTATTTACAAGGGCGAGGGTCCTTCCGACCCCGCCTTTATAGGAATAAAAGGTTACGGTGTACATGAATTATGTTGTCCCTGTATTGCCCAAACGTTAAAATTCTCGTATATGGGGTGTTCCTCTTTTATTGGATCTTTGTAAGTGTTCTCTTCCGTTGAAATGTCGATTTCTTGGTTTATAAGTCCCATTGATGCGGCTAATTCCCGCCCGGTCATGGTGATATGGACATAGGAATTTTTTCCCCTCCGAGTCCTGACGATCAGTCCGTGTTTTTCCAGTTCCGGGTAGCGGTTTGTCAGCGAGTTTCGGTTTAATTTGAGAAGATCGGCAAGTTCTGAAGAGGGTATCCCGCTTCCGGGAGGCATGACGGAGAGTTTTTCGAGCATCCGGGGATATACCTTGCTCTTCTTTACCAAATCTTTAAGTTCTTCTATTATTTCTTTAAGGGGAGCGTAATCAAGAAAGTCCTCTATGAGTTCCTGTAGCATTTCCAGTTTTGCCATTTCGTGGGCTGCTTCGTCCCATTCCGGAATCCCGTTGTTACGGTAAAACCAACGGTTAAGGGGTGGAAGACCTTTCTCCAATATCTTCATCAACTCTCTGTCTGACTCTATCATGCTTTTAATGCAGACGTTTGTCAGTCGGTAATGGTCGTAATTGAAGGCTTTGAGGTCCCTTTTTGCGATGGTTTGTTTGAGGGAGTTAATAAGGTCTTGTGTTGACATGAGTAGTTTTATGTGTAAAAGGTGTAGTATTATACGGCATAATTTTTATTAAACTTTAACAGATGTGATAAAAATGTGCAAAATATTACTCTATATTGTCGTTTTGTTCAAGTTTAAGGGTTATTAATCCATTTTTATTTTTCATAGCTTTGCCAGAGTTGAAATTTTTCATGGGTACCCAGATAAAAGATTCTGCTTTTTCGTTTGTTCCCAAGAGTTCGCAGATAGACCGGGAGGCGCAAACCGTTGAAAATACCCGGAATTTTTTGGCATATGTGTCTCTTGCTTCTCTCTTAAAGTCGTTTGTCGATGGGGTCATTGCCGGAACCCAAAAGAAGTCGCAGGAAACGTCCCGTAATATTTCGGGAACTATGGTATTTAGGTAATCGAGGCAAATAAGGGTTGCCATTCTTCCAATAGGTGTGTCAATCATCACCAGAGGTGAAGCCGTTTGTATTTTTTCAATCAGGCTGTTTCCTGGGGTAATGCCGAATTCCTTACAAATTTTATCAACATGGGGTGATTTATTAATGTCGTTATGGGACAGAATGAAAGGTGCTTTCTTAATATGTTCCCAAACTGTGTTGCCGTAGAAGTCAAGCATAAGTGATCTGTTGACATATCCTCCACTGCTTTTTTCTGCATGAAAGCTTCCGGCAACGACCAGTTTGATCCCCGTTTCCTCGTTATGTAAGGAAAGCCAGTTTTTTATTGCAGAATAGGCGTCATGGTCGATTGTTAATTCCGGGAAAACGAGGATGTCGACGTTCCTTTTGACAGCCTCATTAAGTATTGTCTCGAGTTTTTTTCTGACTTTTTCGGGAGCAGGAGACTGAATAGAGGAGTATCTGAAGGGCTTTTTCGGTTTACTGCTTTCATATATTTTTACATCGAAGGAGAAACCGGAATCGTAAGGAGCAAGGCCAATAGTTAATTCTTTGATTCCCTCCAATGAGTGGTGGAAGGTACGTGTCGCCCCTTTATTTACAGGATTTATTTCTACTTTTGAAGCTGCATCAGCATCCCACATAATGACTTCGTGATAATGGAGGAAACAGGTTGAAACCGATTGAGTAAAATAGTCTTTTTCCCTTTTCAGGTCATCTTCTTTCGGTACCCAGACCTTTGCGGCGGGTGTGGTTTTTCGTACGATTACGTATCTCTTTTGAAATTCCTCAATCTCAAATTCTTCATAGTAGATGGGGTTGTTTAATCTTTGCGAAATTCGCGCTCTTATTCTTCCCCGGTATTTTCCTGTTTTTCCCTTTGGGTCGTAGCCAGCGATCATTGCGTCAAATTTATTAAGGAGAGCTATTGCAAAAAGGGATGCTTTTTCTTTGTTCTTGGAAGCCTTATGCAATTCCTCAAAAAAATGCTTGTTAAAGGTTAATTGCCATTCGTTATTAAATGCTATGTTCATATCGCCATTCATAAACATTCTTTGATATAGATTTTCTTCGTCCCTTTCTATGTCAGCGAGTGAGTCTAGATTCTTGGTACACAATGTATAAAGGAAAGCAAAGGCTTTTCGAATGTCCTTGTATTGGTAAATATTCTGTAGTTTATGATTAATACTCATGAATACTTTATTAGATAATCAGTTAGTGGATGAAATTATACAGGAAATACATTTATATAAATAAAAATAGATAATATATTTTTTTAAGTGGTTTATTGGAATTCCCTGCTTGCAGGCGTACAGACAGTGACCGCAGGAGTTTGTGCAGTTGTAGGAGGTGATTAAACCAATACTTCCGGCAGGTTTAGGTTGAAATTCATGAATCATCGTGTTGTACTTAGTTCTTAAGGTTCAGAAGAAAGTTCCTCATAACGTGAATATGATTAAAGGTAAGGAAGAACCCTCAGAAAGCATTGATTAGCAACCTTGTTAATTTACTGTGAGTCAGGATTACCTTGAAGGTAGTTGCCTTTACCTTCATAATCTGTGTATGGTTTTCCCCCTTAAGGTTATTATTATGGCGTTTTATTGTATCTCATCAGATATAGTTCTATTTCCCTGATTTTCTTACCGTTACTTTCTATGGGAAAGACTCCAAGTTTTTCATACGACTCAAAATGACTTGCTGCAATAACCATATTATGGTACGGTCTTTTTGTCTCAACGACGAACAAAGCATCTTTTCCCTTGATGTTTAAATCCTTATGAAGATAGTTAAAAGCTCGGGTATTGTCTCCCATAAAATAAGAAGAGGTTGCATCATATTGTCTGCAATAAAATGCCAGTTCAGCAGCCAGTTTGTAGGGGTACCCAATAACAAAAGGTTCATCTAACTCTCCGCTTTGTTTTCTTTTTTCTATTTCAGTTGAAATAATCTCCGACATTTCTTTCCAGCCGTTTAACGATTTCGTGGTGTCCTTAATAATTGAAAAGGGAAGAAATAGAAGTAATGTTGCCAATAGAATTAATGGAATACCCAGCTTAATACCAAAATCCAGTGACCAAAGCATTTTACGGTGTATTTTTTCTTTGATAATTGGGTAGGAACCATAAAAAATAGCAGCACTGAGAATAATTAAGGTTAAATATCCAGGCAAAAGCCAGTTGAGTTTTACCCATGTTCTTGTACTGGCAAAGGTAAAAAGCAGAATTGTTGGAAGAGCAAAACTCAGAAGTAAAAGGAGATTGTTATCTCTTGATTTAAAACAGAGAATTACAGCACAATAGAGTGCATAAGCCATTGCAACATAGATGAACGGCATCATGATTCCAGCCTGAGAAGCAAAATAGCCAAGGAAGTAAAAAAGAGAGAAATTAAACCCGGTGGCTCTTCGGGTGCTTTGGTAAAAGAAGGAAATCCAGTCGTTTTGGTAGTTCCATATGATAACCGGGGCAAAAACAATGAGGGAAATAATACCAACCAAAAAAAGAAGGGAAAAATTTCGCAGATTTCTTTTCTCAGGGTTGAGAAGCAGGTAAATAACGTAAGAGGCAAAAAGCATTATTCCCGTATATTTACTCAGTAAGGTAAGCCCTGTTGAAATACCGAGAAAAAACCACCAAGAGGTTTTATTTGTTTTTATGGCTCGGTGAAAGCAATAAACCGATAAAAGAAAGAAAAATATGAGGGGGACATCGGGGTCAATAACAATGCCTTTAACATGAAAAATGATAGTAGCGTTGTATATAAGAACAGAAATAAACCCTATTTTTTCGCTAAAAAGCTCTTTTCCTAACTGGTAAAGAAGAAGCGTGGTGCAGAAGCTCAGAAGAATAGCTGGTAACCTTACCGTAAACTCGTTTGTTCCAAAAATCCATGTGGAAATGCCAATAAGCCAAGAGGATAAAGGAGGGTGGTCGTAGTAACTAAGGGAGGGAACTGTTGACCAAACCCAGTAGTATGCTTCTTGTGATGCCAGTTGTAAAGAGCAGGCAAGGAAAGAATGAATGAGAAGGGAAACCAGCGCAGTAAGAAGCGCATAGTTACGGAAATTACTCGTTGGAGAAAGTTCTATGAAGGAAAAATTAAACAAAAAACTTCCTTTTTATGCGTTCTCAGGTGCATTACCGAGGGGAATTGCTTCATCTATGAGCATAATTGGGATTTCTTCCCTGATTTCATATTTCAGTTGACAGGCTGCGCAAATGAGTCCGTCTTCATTGTCTGTCAGGGTAAGGTCTCCCTTGCATTGAGGACACGCCAATATATCAAGTAACTCTTTATCTATGCTCATGGTTTCTCCGGTAATGAATAAAGGAGAGAATTTTATTCTGTTGCCCTTAAATTGTCAATAGAAGAGGGACAATTTTAGCCTCTTTTATTTGAACACTTCCTGCTGTTGCATTAGTCGTAATTCAGCTTATAGAGGGGAAAAGAGTGCTTTGTTAAGAGAGCAATACAATATGATAAATTTCTTTTGTTACAATTTCAGGTTTAATCCGGCTTGTTTGCACAGTTCATTTGCCGTAATTCTGTCCAAAGAACGGTGTCTTTTTACAGGGATTGTCTTTACGTTATTTAAGTGTTATGGAGTGGTTTCCTTTTTCTTAAAAACAATTTATTTTCTCTTTAAACGCTGTTCAAGGCAGAACCTC
>JADGAW010000121.1 GCA_015231815.1 Nitrospinota bacterium | reverse complement strand
ATGTTTCTTGCCCTAAAACAGGATCTTGACCCATTTAACGTAACACTCACTGAAGTAATGGTTTGGGAAACAGAAGATTACCGGGCTATTTATTCTGAAGAGGAGTAGTTTGTTGTCGTTAGTCATAAAGCATCCGGTAAAAGCTAACATCGATGCCAGAGGATTTTGCTGGTTTCCTTTTCAGCAACTTGCTGAACTTGATGAAAAACAAATGGTGAATTTCCATTTTGCTGAACTTAAGCCCGGTGCTGTCAGAGGCAATCATTCTCACACTTCCCACACAGAGTTCACCATGGTTTCCGGTTCTTCAATTAATCTTACCTTTGAAGACCAATCAGGGAATAAAGAAGAAGAGTTCTACGAGAAAAGTCCTGACATTCTTTTTGAAATCCCTCCCGATATCAAGCATTCCATTGAAAATAAAGGTACTGAAACCAACTACCTGATAGGGTTTTTCAAAGGAAAAGGTAAGGTAAAAACAGAACGATTTTAAGTCTCACTCTTTTATTTCTGAAGCTTTGGTGTGAGAAAACATATCATTCTGTGAAATCTGTGGCTTTTGAAGAGGAACTAACGACTCATAAGCCCGCCAGAGGGAAGGTTTAAGTCTTTAAGGAGGGAAGCCTCAATATCCTGCATTTCTATTCTTTCCTGAGTTCCCTGTTGATGGGTGTAACCAAGAAGATGTAAGAGTCCATGAAGAGTTAGAACAGTCATTTCCTGACTTCGTTTTAGTCCGTTACTTGCCCCCTGCTCTTCCGCCTTTTCTACTGAAATAACAATGTCCCCTAAAATTTTATGACCTATTTCGTGAAATTCAGTATCTATGGGAAAGGACAATACATCTGTCGGACTCTTTTTCCCCCGATAATCGTTGTTAAGTTCGGCAATATAATTGTTGTCAGTTAATAAAACCGATAACTCAACCGTCTCACAACCTTGAAAATGACTACTTGGCAGCAGCGTTAATATTTTCTCTATTGTTTTTTTGTATGATGAGAGGTTTATTGTTATTTTCTTTTCCGACAGATTTTTTCTTCGTATCGAGATGTTGAACTTTGGACTCATCTTTTGATTTATTTTGTTTGTTTGTTTTGTTTTGTTTGGCTTGTTCATCTTCCGGGTAATCAATTCGTGAGTGAAACATATTGGTTAACGTTGTGACAAAACTTTCCTTGATGGCTTTAAGGTCGTTAAAGGTTAAAGGTGTTTGATCCAATTGTTTATGTTCTTTCTTTCCATCAACAATTTTATCAACTAATGCCCTGATATTGGAAGGGTTGGGTTTATCCAGAGTTCTTGAGGCAGCTTCCAAAGAGTCTGCCATAGAAACTATTGCTGTTTCCTTGCTTCGGGGAGTTGGTCCAGCGTAACTAAAGCTTGTATCCTTAATTGCTTCAAGTGCATCCCTGTCGGTTGTTTGTAAAGCTTTATTATAAAAATATTGAATAAGGGACGTTCCATGATGCTCTCGAATAAATTCCTGAATAACAGGAATAAGATTATGTTTTTTGGCTAACTCAACCCCTTCTTTAACATGATCTTGTAATATTAAAGCAGACATTGTAGGAGAAAGTTTCTCATGTCGGTTTTTTTCATTTCTCATATTTTCAATAAAGTAATGGGGTTTGGACATCTTTCCAATATCGTGAAAATAAGAGCCAACCCTTGCAAGCAGATGATTTGCCCCAATTTTTTTTGCAGCTTCCTCCGACAAAGTTCCCACCATAATACTATGATGATATGTACCGGGAGCCTTTATAACCATCTCCCTCAACAAGGGGTGATTAAAATCAGAAAGCTCCAACAGTTTTATATCAGATGTAGTATTAAAGTAACTTTCAATAACAGGCACAGCAGCCGAAACAATGACCGCAGCAAAAATACCTGCAAGCAGTCCGGCAAAAGACTCATAAAACATCGCTGAGGGTTCGTTAAGCTTGAGAATTCCGTATATGATTATTACAGCAACATTAGCTCCCCCAATAAGAGTTCCGAGTTTTATCACAGAGGTTTTTTCACTAAACTGGTGAACACGATAAAAGGTTACAAATCCAGAGGTAATAATAATAAGAGTTAACAGAGGATTTACATCAAAATATACCAAACTGTAAGCTGAAAGGGTCAAAGTTGCCATCATTACAGATGATTTACTGAAGAAAATCGACATCAGGATGGTTAAGGCAGCAAAAGGAACAAGAAACACAGAAAAGTTAGGAGTGAGAACAGCATAAGCACCATACAATGCCGAACCTATTAAAAGAGAGCATTTGAAGAGAAAAAATGAAGAAATATAAATTAAACAAAATAAAGTGAGGTGCTGAAAATCTTTTTTAATATCTGGCTGAAACTTAGCAAAATAAAGAAATAAACCAAAACAAAGAAACAAGGCAAAAAGAAAAGAACCAAAAATATTGTTTAAAAATATACCCTCTTCTTCTGTTCCCTTCATGGTATTGATTTTGTCAATATGACTTTCAGTAATTGCTTCACCTTCCCGAACAATCATTTCTCCCTTCTGAACACTGATAAAGACAGGTTTAATGTCTGCGGTTGCACTCGTACGTCTTTTTTCTGTCTCAACTTTGTCATAAAGAATATTAGGTTTAACAAGTTTTTGAATAACCTTAACCATCGCACGTTTCAACCATTTATGCTTATCATCAATACGAAGATCAATTAAGGTCTTAATTTCTGAACCAAGATTACTCTGACTGTAAAAATCTCGTAATTCTGTAGTTTTTTCTTCTTTTTCAGTCGCCAGATTTTTTAGAATAATACCGTTAGGGTAGATTTCAGAAAGTTTATCCCCATTTTTAACCGTTACGCCATTTTCATAAATAATGGATAGTGCATCAAGAATTACCTCCTTGATTTTGTAGTTATAGTGATGCCATTTAAGGGTTTTTAACGATCTCAGGTCAATTTCAACTCCTAAATCCTCCTGAAACTTCTTTATAAGTAAGTCAAAGGCTTCTGTTTTCTCAAAATTCGACAAAGACAACTTTTTCTCTTTATCATCAAGTTGGTTTCTTACCTCCTGATCAATTAACCTCAAATCAATTTCATCGTTTAAATAGGTAAAATCTTTGTAGTCAGGAAGAACCTTTTCATATTCTTTGTGAAGGGTTTCAAAAGCTTTAATAACCCGGGAACTAACCTTTTCTTTTTGTTCGGGTTCAAAATCAAACACAGGAAGAACAGAAAGAGCTACCCTCTTTCTTTTATCTTCCGTTAGATTTTTATCTTCAAAAAGAAAGGTTCTTTTGGCTTTTATACTTTTTTCAGCAATGTTTCCTGCTTGAATAGTGTTCTGAGATAAATCTATAATTGAGAAGGGAAAAATAAATACCGTAACGCAACAGACAAGGGTACTAAAGAGAAGAAGATAATTCTTCGACTTCAACTGTGAAATTGAATGAAAAATTTCAGGTTTCGCACCCTTTTTAGAATTAAAAACAATGTTGACCGACTTACTGATTTTATTAATCATAGAAAGGAGTTTTTTTGGGCGTTATTTTAACATAGTGCAAAACATCGGTTCTTTTAAAGACACCAACATCTTCTGAAATCCAAATCAATATATAAGGTTATAGTTAGAGATATTGTGAGGATATGAAATATTATTCCAAAAGAATATCAGGGTAATTCCTCTGCTTTTTATTTTGGCTTACAATTTGCATCGCACGCACCTATTATGATTTTTTACTCATTAACAAATATAAAAATCTGTTATGTTACATTGTCCAAACTGTGAAAACGAATTTGAGTTTGAATCCGACGGTGAAGCCTTAGAGAAGGGAAAAGAGGTTCAATGTCCCAACTGTTCAACAAGCTTTATTCCGGATGAAAAAACAAAAGAAGAGACGACAGGAGAGGACAATGCATCTCGCCAAAACCTTGACGAAATTTCAGAAGAAAATGTTGAGGAAATAGTTCAGGAGAAAGAAGATGAAGAAGTTGAAGACCTTTGGAAAGATGATTTACTTACAAATGGACATAATCCTGAAGAAATGAATGTTGACCTCTTTGATAACAATGGAAAAGAAAAGAACGTCAAAGAAAATGAAAGTTCAGATAAAGTGAACGAAGGTGATCTAAATGAATTAATTGAATTAGATGACTCCCAAACAGAAGAAACAGAAAGCGAAACGGTAAGCCAGGACGAACTTGACGATCTCTTCGACCTTAAAGAAACACCTGTCGAAGAGCCAAAAGAGGAAGCCACAGAAAACACAGAAGTCGCAGAAGAAACAGAAAAACCTGCTGAAGATGCTGCAGGTGCTGACGAAACAATGAGTCAGGATGAATTGGATAGCATGTTTGACTCAGAAGATACACCCGAAGCAGGACAGGAAACCAGCGAGGAAGCAGAAGATGAAACGATTAGCCAGGACGAACTGGATAGTATGTTTGATCAGGGAGAAATTGATGAAGGAGCAGCTTTTGAAGGAGAAATTCCTGATGAACTTCCTGATGAGAGCCCTGCTGATGAAGGAATTGAAGAGTCCTTGGACGACCTCTGGGGTGATGCCTTTGAAGAGCAGGGAATACCTGCAGATGGGTTAGCTCCTGGTGAAAAAATGCCAGAAGCACCTGTAAAAGAAGAAGAGGAGGACGTTCCAGAAGAAGTTGAAGAAGAAGTTGAGTCATTAGCTGATTCGGATGATCTTAACCCGGATATGGTTCCTGATGAAGCAGACCTTATTAGAATGGCAGAGGAGGAAGCAACTGAACTATCAGATGAACCTGCTGATTATGGAGAGATTAAACAAGAAGATAAAAAAAGTTCCGGTGGAGGTCTGAAAGAAAAAATCATGGGAATGTTGGGAGCCCTACCCCCCCTTCTTTCCAAATTAAGCATCATCCCGGAACTTGGGAAAAAGTTCCTCTTTAAAGAGGGAAAACCAAACTTGATTATCATCATACCCGTAGCAATAGTCCTTCTCAGTGGTGTTGGTGGAGGAGTCTATTACGCATTCTTTACGGGAAGTGACACTGTAGAAGAAAAAGTAGCTGAAAATAAAGACGACGCAAGTAATGAAGAAGGCATGGATGAAGGTGACGAGGATCTTGGTGATGAAAACCTTGGAGACGAAGATTTAGGTGATGATGAATTTGCTGATGAGGCAGACACAAGTGAAGAGGAAGACCTCTTTGCCGATGAAAACATCGTATCCGCAAAGAAAGCTAAGGAACTTGCATCATCAGGAAAGGTTATTATAAAAAATGACTACTTCCTGAGAATTGGAACAATTTTGCCCATAGCCTATACAGAAAAAGACACTCGTATTCTTTCAGTAAAGCTTGTTGTAGAAGTGAGAAACGATGAAATCTTTAAAGTCATCCAAAGTGACTTCCTGAAGTTTGAGGAAAATATTCGTCTGGGAATTAGCGACTTCTTTCAACAAGGTTTTTATAACGATATTCTCTATGTTCAAGATAAACTGAGAGAACATATCGCTGAATACCTTGATAAATTTTACGGTAAAGGCAGTATTACCGACCTCAACTATGAAGAATTCAAAATTAATTAAACGTATGTGAGTTGGAGAGTTGAAGTTTTTAAACTCCTGCAATTTTAAACTTTCCTACAAAATATTTTTTTCCTGTGGTTAAATAATGAAAAATTATTTAACCTTCAGGAGAGAAAATGAAAATCACCAAAATCACTCATCACACCACGGACGAGCTTATTAAGCACCTGAGAGAAGTAACCCTCATGAAGCAACCAGACCAACGTATCTACAAAGATGTTTTTATCTCCCTTGAACAAATGTCCATTGAATCAATAACTCCCGCCCAAAGATATGTTCTGGCTGACGAACTCAATAAGGTAAGAGACTTAAAGTGGGCAATCGAAGAGCATGGCTATAACATCTTTAAATTAGAAGGATACCTTTCAGTCTGGCTTGAGGGAGAAGAAGAGCCAATTGATTTGTTGCCCGCAGTGGTGGAGGAATCTATTGAAGCAGACGGAAAAGTTATTTCAATCCTGAACGATGGAATGCACAGAACTTACCTTGCCCGACTCGAGTGGCAAACACCTCAGGTAATTCATGTGAGAGGAGTGCCTAAAGAAAAACCCTACTATGCTTTCCCAATTCATGAAGGCTGGGACAAAGTGGAAATCGTCAATGAACTACCCCCTGGTTACATTAAAAAGTGGCACCGAATTAAGGAATACAAAACCCTCTATCGGGATTTTAATTCAGCTTTTAAGAACGTTGGGGGTCCAAGAGGTCATTTTGTTAAAAAGAAATGAAGAGAAAAGTGGCGACTTAAAAGTAAATAGTGAGAAGTGAGATGTAAAAGGTTGGCTGCAAAGACCTCCTCTCTCATCTCCCATCTACTCTTCTACCCATTCACCCATTCACCCATTCACCCATTCACCCATCAACTCTTCCACCTAACCTAAGAGTTCCAAAGAATACTCTCCTTGTCTGGCAAACTGCCAAAAACTTCATCCCAGGTTTGTCGATTCTCCATACAGAGATAAATATCTGCTTTTTTAAAATGTTGACGAAGAAAGCCATGAATTGTTCTGAACAGCTTTATTCTTTCCTGATGATGATAGCGAAATTTACGGTCTTCATGAAGTACAAAAGGCTCCTTTAATATGGTTATTCCTTCCTTTCTTCTCAAAATAACTTCTCGAATTTCAGGAGAAAAACGCAGTGCACCAATGCTAATCCAGGCAACCTTATCGTC
>JADGAW010000120.1 GCA_015231815.1 Nitrospinota bacterium | reverse complement strand
GATACCGCTGCATATTACACGGGAAGAAACTTTGGTAAAAGAAAAATAGCTCCAATGGTTAGTCCCGGAAAAACGGTGGAAGGGGCATTAGGTCAGGTTTTTTGTGCATCAGTTTTTGCCGTAACCTGCGGAAAATATTTTGGCATGGAACAATCACTTTTAGAGTTGCTTCTTGTAGGTATTATTTTATCAACGACTGCAATATACAGCGATATTTCAGAATCCCTTATTAAAAGGGTGTTTAATGTAAAAGACTCTGGAACAATTATTCCTGGTCACGGAGGTTTTTTAGACCGGGTAGATTCATTTTTCTTTACCGCCCCTCTTTTTTATTTTTACCTTCTCGTAACCTGAAGTTAAAAGAATGTTTAACGCTAAAAACCTTGTTACCGGGTTAATTATTCTCTCCCTCATGACCACAATTGCCTATTTTGGGTATTTTGATATGGTTGACAAATATAACAGCCAAAAGGTCTCACAGCAGCTTGAAGCTTTAGAAAAAACTGACAAAGAAAAAAAAGAGCTTGAAAAAAGCAGAAAAAAACTTGATGCCGACTGGAAAGAGCTAAGAAGGGCATTTAGTAAGCAAGATTTTGTCAAAGCCCGGTTGTTGCTCAACAACTTCTTTGTAATTGACCCTCAATATAAAAACATTGAGAGAATTGAAAAAAAACTCTTAAAGATTGAAGAATTACAAAAAGAGAGAAAAGAAAAAATTCCTCCCTACAAAATTTTAACCTTTAATAAAGGAACCGTTTATGGCTGGACAAAAGATCGAAAACCATTGAAAAGAAAGGATGTCTGGATTATTGTTAGTGACAAACTTCCCTCTTCAAAAATCGAATGGTTGGGAAGTCGGGTCTTGATGCAAGAAAAAGAAAAGTATCAGTGGGTAAATATTTATGTACAAAGAAACTCGAATAAAAGAGGCATGTCTGTAGCAATTTTTGAGTTAAAGGAGGGGCTTTATACCTATAAACTTATGCCAGAAGTTATAAATGAAAGCCAATAACCTTATACATTAAAAACTTAGAACCAATGAAAGTAACGTTAATCGTATTTATTGCTACCATTTCCTTAATATCAACGCCCAATTTGTTGTATGCTAAAGAACCAAAGGAAATAAAAAATACCCCTTGCAAAGAAACCATCATAGTGCAAACAAAAGGAAAGGTGGCTCAATATAAACCATGCGAACAGTTAGAAAAACTCCATCACAAAAATGTCCCAGTTCAAGAAAAACCCTGCAAAAAATAACCGGTGAAAATAAATGTTGGGATAATAAAAATCTGTAAGAATTAAGAGCAGGCTTGTTTCACGGGGTTGTAAAGAGTATCTCTTTCCACAGGAAGATAACCTGACTCATTTATTAAACGAATAAGAAGGTTTTTTGATGCAGACTGTGGGGTTTCTCCTCCTGCCGAGTGGGTGATTTTTTCTTCCAGAATTGTACCGTCAATATCGTCTGCCCCATAAAATTGAGCAAGTTGTGCAATGGGAAGGGTTGTCATAATCCAAAAAGCTTTAATGTGAGGAAAATTGTCCAACATTAACCGGGAGATTGCTATCATTTTTAAATCAAGAGTTGAGGGGGTCTTACTGCAATCAGAATAATCGGTGTTTTGCGGATGAAATGCCAAAGGAATAAAGGTAAGGAACCCATGAGTTTTATTTTGTAAATTTCTGAGTTTTAATAAATGATTCACCCGATGTTCAACCGTTTCCAAATGCCCATAAAGCATGGTAGCATTGCTTTTTAACCCAACAGAGTGAGCAACCCGCATAACCTCCAGCCATTCTTCTCCGGTGATTTTCTTAGGACATATTTTTTTTCGCAGTTCTTCATCAAATATTTCTGCTCCTCCCCCCGGAATTGAACCAAGACCCGCATTTTTTAACCGACTTAAAGCTTTCTTTAAAGGAACTTTTGCTTCCTGAGCAATAAAAGCAATTTCAACTGCGGTTAAAGCCTGAATATGAACCGTTGGAAAATTTTCCCTTAATGCTGCAAACATTTCTTCATAGAAATCAAGGTTGAGCTTTTCGTTAAGTCCACCGACAATATGAAATTCTTGAAGCCCCTCGTAATACTCTTCTTTTGCCTTTTCCAAAATTGCCTCAATGCTCATTTGATAGGCACCCTTCTCTCCTTCTTTTTTTTTAAAAGCACAGAATTTACAGTCATTTACACAAATATTTGTCGGATTAATATGTCCATTTTGAATGAAATAGGTATTTCTTCCACTTATCTTTTCCCGTTGAATATTTGCCAAATATCCAATGCCATGAAAGTCTTTAGAGTTAAATAAAGTAACTCCATCCTTAAAGTTCAACCTCTTCCCTGTTACAACTTTTCTTCCAATAGGGTTGAGGTTTTTGTCGTTTATCATATTTATCATTTTCTTTCCTATAATTTGCTTATTTACAAACAACTTTTATATCAGAAGCAATTACCTTAAGATTATTAACCTATTTACAGAAGGTCACCAAATATTGCCGGAGTTCCATTAACTAAATCTAATTCCATATTATGAATTTTTTTCATCTTCTTCCAGAACTCAACTTTATCCTTAAAGGTCATTGTTTTTCCATCTTCCAATATTTCATGAATATCCGGAGTCATTCGAATAAGCTCTGAACAAACGTTGTTGGCATAATCCACCCAATGGATGAAAAAAAGATAGTTAATTGCAGCCTTATTAATATCCAGAGCTTCAAGGTATGGATCAACAAGTTCAAGAAACTTGCGGTCAATAACAAACTTAAATTCTGATGCATTAAAAAAGGAAAAAACCTTTTCCAACCCTTTTTTTTGATTCTTTTTATAGTGATGCTCGTAAAGAGAAAAAAGCTCCCCCATCGGTAGCTTTGGAACCAAGGGGTAATAGAAGTTTTTTACTCGTAGCTTCTTTCCGTTGATTACCATGTTCTCCAAATCAAAATCATCATGTTTATAATAACCAAAGTTCATCTTGTTTTTTTTAATGAAAGATTTCAAACGTTCAATAAATCGCTTTTCCTTAACGCCAATATTAAAAAAAACTTCATGGTAAAAAAGCATTGATTCAATATAGTTTTCCGGATTTCTTAATTCGGTTTTGGTTGAGGTATGGAAATCAATAAGCCAGGGAATAATTGAATCCCTTATTATGGAGTCGTTGAGGTGGGTGATTTCATGTCCACTTAAGTACGTGAGAGCAACTCCGGTTTTTCCTTCAACTTCAAAAATCTCCAGAGGTTTTTGTATTGAATATTCTGGAAACCCTTTTTGTTTTCTCAAGAGGTTAATATTCTCGACTTCATTGGTGAGGTACTGTTTTCCAAAGGAAAGTGAAGATGTTTTTACCTCTAACTGAGGTTTTTTGTGGGAATTAATAAAAAAGGCGTAAATATCAAAATATTCGTACCTCTTCACATCATATTCAAAATCCTTGATTTTCTTTATTTCAGGAAAATACTTTTTAATCCTTGTATTGATAAAGGAAATAATTTTTTCATCAACGCTGGTTATTTCCATAGTTATTCAGGTGTTTTCAGTAAGGTTTTGAAAGAAGCTTTCTGTTGCTTAATAGGCATTCTTGTTAATGAACCCCTTAAAAATTGTGAGAAAAATAATTTTTAAGTCTAGTGCCAAAGACCAGTTTTCGATATAGTATATATCATGTTCAATTCGCTTTTCCAGTGAAGTATTTCCTCGATACCCATTGACCTGAGCCCATCCGGTAAGCCCTGCTTTCATCTTATGACGTAACATGTAAAGAGGAATTGTTGTTTTAAATTCATGAACGAAATTCGGTCTTTCGGGACGAGGCCCAACCAAACTCATTTCTCCCTTGAGAATATTATAAAATTGAGGAAGTTCATCCAAAGAAGTAGAGCGTAAAAAAGTACCAATTGGAGTTCTTCTTTCATCCCCCTCCTTTGCCCAAACGGCTCCTGTTTCTTTTTCAGCATCCACCTTCATCGTTCTGAATTTATAGAGGGTAAAGATTTTTCCATCAAGTCCCATTCTTTCCTGACTAAACATTACGGGTCCGGACGAAGTAAGTTTTACCAAAATCGCAATTAAAACCATAATGGGCGAGGCAAGAGTAAGAAATAGAATTGAATAAACAATATCAAAAAATCGCTTTATTATTAAATTCCAGCCTACCATGGGTGTTTCAAGAAGGTTAATGATAGGAATGCCGTCAAAGTCGTCAATCCCGGGATTTAATCGTATAAACTTCATAAAGTCAGGAACAATTTTTATATCGATTGTTTCGTTATGAAGGTTTTCCAACAGTTCATCCAATTGATGGTAGTTTTCCAGTTCAACAGCAACATAAATCTGCTGAATAGTATGTTTATCAATGAGCTCATCAATTTCCGTTACATTTCCAATAACTTCATCCTTTTTTTCTTCTTCCGGGTTATCGGTAACGTACCCCTTAATAACAAGCCCCATTTCAGGGTGTAAATGAATTTTTTCCACCAAACTTTTTGCCAATTTTCCAGTTCCCACAACCAATACATTTTTTGTGTAATATCCCTCTCTTCTTTTAACTGCAAGGTATTTTCTGACTATCAACCTACCGCTGACAACAACAAGAACAGATAAAAAGAAAAATATCACGATGGTAAGACGGGAGTAGGAAACTTCACGATAAAAGAAGGTTAGTGAAGTTAGGAGAACCGTCATAACGAAAACCCCGTTAACTAATATTATTGTTTCAGCAAACAGGGATTTTCCCCGCATTGGTTCATAGGCTCCAACCAGCTTAAAAGAAATCAGCCAGGAAGGAACTATGACCAACATAAGAAGAAGGTAGTCATTAAAATAAGGTATATCCAGAGGATCTGGCAAAAAGAGCGGTGAATGAAAGCGGATAAAATATGCCAACATCCATGCAAAACAAATCGTTACAAAATCTGCTAGACCAATATAAAAGGTATAAATGCCTGAATGTTTTTTAATCATATATATAGGCTGCCTTCAGGTTAAGAAAACACTAATTATACTCATGTTTAACTTTTGATGAAGGATAGGGAAAGGAGAAAGGAAAAAATAAACCTCAGTACCAAAAGAATCTATGGAGACGGATAAGTATAATTGGTGGGAATTTCAGCATCTGCTTCTATGATGGTTCCAGGTCTGAATGTATGATTTCCACCAATAATTGAGTTATTTCCAACGCAAATTCCAAGCTTTGTTAGTTCAGTATTAACGGTTTCTTTACCTAGCTTTACTGAAATATTTTCAAAATTTTCCTGTCTGTTTACGGTCATAACCCCAGAGCCAATATCAACATTTTCCCCAATTACAGAATCGCCTATAAACGAAAGCCTCCCAATTTGAGCCTTTTCAAATAATAGACAGTTTTTAATTTCAACACCATATCCCACCAATGTTCCTGAACCAAGGGAAGAGTGTTTTCTAATTAACGCATTATTCCCAATATAGCAATTTTTTCCAATATATGCTGGTCCACGAATAATTGTACCGCCTTTAATTTCAGCACCCGAGTCAATATATACCGACCCATCTATATGAACACTACGGGAAATTTTAGCTGTTTTATCAATGTGAATCCCATTCCATTTACTCATAATGATTCTGTTGGCATTGAGTAAATCCCACGGGTAAACAATATCGATCCATTCCTCTTCCCAAATACAGCCTTTAAGCTTATTATTTGTCATGAAATCCTTTAAGGCTGACTCCATGCTGAAATTACTTTTTTCAAGAGAATCAAAAAAAGAGTAGGGAAGAATAAAAACTCCTGCAAGAACATAATTTCCCCATTGACCTGCTTCCGGCTTTTCTATTATTTTATTGATGCACATATCCCCACTTAAATAAACATTTCCATAGGATTCTGGACTTTTTGAGTGAGTTATGACAGCTGTTGCTTCTTTTGTCGCTGAAAATGTTTCCAAAGCGTTGAGAAAAACGTTGGAGTTAAAAATAGTGTCGCCATAAATCAAAAGAAAATGCTCACCCTGATTTATTCTCTCCTTTGCAAGGTTTATTGCTTTACCAATGCCTTTATTTTTTTCTGTTTGAACAAAGTAATTAATTTTGCATGAATAGTCCTCTCCATTTGCAAACACTTGCTGAATTCTGTCGTTGTTCTCCTGAACAATCAGGTTAATGTTATTTAAAGCAATTTCCTTAAGCCATTTCAGATAATGAGCCAAAAGGTACCGGTTACCGATATGGAGTATTGGTTTTGGAACTTCCCCAAAGGGCGTCATTTCCTTACTTTCACCTGAAGCTAATATAATTGTTTTCATGGTATTTTTATTAGGTTTTTATCGTACCTACTTTTAATGAATGACGTATTTTAAGCTATCATAGCCTTGCCGGTCATTTCGACAGGAATATCAATTCCCATTTCGTAAAGTATCGAGGGGGCAATATCCTTTAAAGCACCCTCTTGTTCTTTTAAGCTGTTTTTTCCAATGTAATAAAAGGGACTCTTTCCCATTGAATGAGATGTCACAGGGTTATTGTTCTCATCGCACATGACTTCAATATTTCCATGATCTGCAGTAATAAAAACTGAATAGTCATTTGTTTCTGCCTCCTTTACAACCTTTGTAACACACTCTTCAATAACTTCCACGGCCTTGAGTGCTGCCTCCCAAACTCCCGTATGACCAACCATATCAGGGTTTGCATAGTTACATATTATGAGGTTATACTCCCTGCTTTTAAGAATTTTAACAAGGTTTTCCGTTAACT
>JADGAW010000011.1 GCA_015231815.1 Nitrospinota bacterium | reverse complement strand
AAATTCCTGAACCACTATCTTGAAATGTTTGGTCCCCTTATTAACGAAAATGGCGGATTTATTGACAAGTTCATCGGCGATGCAATTATGGCTCTTTTTCCCGGAAAGAATGTATCAAGTGCAGATGATTCACTGCATGCAGCAGTTGCTATGGGAAAAGAACTCTGCTCTTATAATATCCAGCGGGTTAAATCGGTCAAAGAAGCTATTGCTATTGGAATCGGTATTCATCTTGGTCGTTTGAGGCTTGGAACTATTGGCTTCAAGGATCGAATTGAGACAACGGTCATTGGAGATACGGTTAATCTTGCCTCCAGAGTTGAGGGACTGACAAAACAATATGGTCTTACGGCTCTTTTTACCTCTCATGTTCTGGAAAAGTTGAAAAAACCTGAACTCTTTCATACTCGGGAGGTAGATACTGTCAAGGTTAAGGGAAAGGATATTCCTGTTACCATTCATGAAGCATATAATCATGATTCTGTTGAAATGTTTGATAAAAAGGAAAAGTTGTCCGATAGATACGGAGAGGCACTCTCTATGTTCAAAAAGAGAGAATGGAAGGATGCCCTGAAACTTTTCTCTGAATTTCAAAAGGAATTGCCTGAAGACAGGGTTGTTCAAATATATGCCGACCGCTGTCTCAACCTTTTGGAAAACCCTCCTGATGACTCATGGAGCCATATAAGTACTTTAACGGAAAAATAACCTGTGAAGAAAAAGACTTGTTACCTAAATCCTGCAATCGGCTTTACACCGATTGCAGGATTTAGGTTTTTATACAAAATGGAGGGGTATTTATCAACATTAAGAAACCAAAATATGTTTTCTAATTAACCAGATCCGGAGGAGATAGTTTCAATTGCGTAGAGAGGCAGGGATATTATTCTGTCTTCTTTTCTGTAAGATTCAGGTGATATTTTGTACCCTGTTTTAGAACTGTGTGATTTCATAAACATTCGTAAGCTTTTTAACCTTCCGATTGAACCGGATTTAACCTCAATTGGGGTAATCTCAGAGTTCTTTTTTCGGATAAAATCCAATGTAAATATGGCGTATTTTTAGACAAAATCCAAACTAAACTGAGTTTACATTGGTTAAAAATTAAGGTTGTTTTTGTTCATTGTAAGGTTTATTTGCCTTTATAACTTTGTTCTACAGATATATTGATTTTTGGGGGAAATTGGTAGGTTCTTGAGGAAAAACTCCTTATAATAGTTTCCTAACTTCTAATAAAAACAGGAAAGTATTATGGGAAACATTGATATGGGGGTTGTCTTCTCCAAAAGCTGGGATCTTTTTAGTAAAAATGCGCTTCCACTTATTGTAGGAACACTTATCTGTTTTGTTCTTGGAGTTGTTACTCTTGGGATAGCTCTTCCTGCATTAACTGCTGGCATGTATATTATTATTAATAAGTCCTGGGAAGGTGAGACAGCAGTCATCAGTGATATTTTTAATGGTTTTAACGATTTCGGAAGATATTTTTTCGGAGGAGTTATTTATGCAGTTGCTTCAATAATCGGCATCTTACTCTGTGGGGTTGGTATTCTTTTCACAACGGCAATTCTCTTGATTTTCTTTCCTCTTATGGTGGATCGGGGAATGCAAGCAACAGACGCAATGAGTCTTTCCTTTGACCTCTTTAAATTATATTGGCTTGGTTTTCTCGTGTTGCTTCTGGCTTCAACAATTATTGAAAGTATGGGGAACTTAATTCCTTTTGGTGTTTTGTTAACCATGCCGTATGCGAAATGTATGGTTTATGTCGGATATCAACAGGTTATGGAGGGGGAAAAGGGTGATAACCGTGTAGCTCTAAATGAAGAAGAATAAAGGTAGAGGTCTTCTCTTATTATCGGTACAACAATGAGATGATTTTTTTATGAAATAGTATAAAGAAATTACTATCTAAGCCGATATGTAAAACATAAAAGAAAGAGGAATAAGGTGCTGGCAAAATTCCTGCTTTACTTATGTGATAAGAGAAAGGGTTTCCTCGCCCGACTTTTATGAGTGAGAGGAATTTTGTCACCCTTATGTTTATTGAAAGTTTGTTTCAGAAAGAAAATGTTTATTATTTGCTTTTTTACTTAAAAGGCACTATTATTTTTTATTTACGAAGGAGATTGCAATGATTATTAAACCGAACCTTCCAGGTTCCTCCGGTTCTGTCCCAGGAGTGAAACATATTGGAAATAACAGTCAGGTAAAAGGGGCAGTGAATAACTATGCCAGTCAGGCAAAGCAGGTTTCCTCTTCAGGTGAAGAAAAAGTGGCTGTTTCTGACGTGGGTAAAGCATTAAATGTCGCAAATGCTGCAATCAAACAGGTTCCTGATATGAGGAGCGAAAGGATTGAAAAGCTAAAAAGTGAGATTGAAAGAGGAGTTTATTCTGTTGACAGCGGGAAAGTTGCAGATAAAATTATGAAAGAATTTCTTCCTGTATAGGTATCGGAATCTGTAACGAGTAAGGAAGAAACCATACTCTCTTACTCTACTTTCTTAAATTTAGAAGTAGTTTTTTCGCTGTTTCCTCATCCTTTTTTATTTGTTCTTTAAGTTCTTCCACATTTTTAAACTTCTTTTCTTCCCTGATTTTTTTCAATACCCGCACTTCAACTGTTTGTCCATAGAGAGATGTTTCAGGAGGAGTATCCAAGAAATGTATTTCCACAGAGATTGTATCAGTATCTTTTATTGTTGGTCTGCTCCCAATATTAATGAGGGCGGTTTTTTTAACCTTGTTAATTTTTCCATAACCAGCGTAAACTCCCTGTGCAGGTAAAAGGTCGTTGGTGACTTTTAAGTTTGCAGTCGGATAGTTTATTGTTTTACCAATTCCATCACCCTTAATAACTTCACCGGAAAGAATAAAATCATATCCAAGCATTTTATTTGCCTCTTCCATTTTTCCCTCTTGAATGAATTTTCTAATGTTACTGCTGGAGATTCTTAATGCACCCATGGTAATTTCATCTATAATTTCAACGGAAAAACCATAGTTATGTTCTTTTTCTTTTAGAATCCCGGCAGTTCCTTTTCTTCCTTTCCCAAATCTAAAATCATGTCCGATAATTATCTTTTTTGGATTAAAAGGAGTGGTTATATATTCTTCTATAAAAACATCAGGATGAATGTTGGCAAGTTTTTCATTGAAGGGAACAGTAATAATTGTATGAATGCCAAGCTCCTTAATGAGCACTGTTTTTAAGGATTCATTCGTTAACAGGAAATTGCTTTTATCTTTCTGGAAAAAATATAAAGGATGAGGAGAGAATGTAAGTAATATTGGGCTACAGTTTAATAATGTGGCATTACGAATAACTTCAGAAATTATTTGCTGATGACCCGAATGAACACCATCAAAATTACCAATTGTCAAAACACTATTTTGATATTTTAAGGATTTCAGGTCATGTATGTCCTTTATCTTTACCATAATCGACTAAAAAAGAGGAACCAACAGAAGTGCTATAAACGAATTAATTTGATTTCCCCGCGAAAAGAATTTTTAGGAATGACTGATTTTATATCGTAAATAATTCCGGCTCCATTTTCTCTGAGGGATTGTGATAAAAAATTCCAGCCATAATTAATGATTTCTTTATGGGGAACCGCTAGAATTACAGCATCAGATTTTTTCAACGCTTCCTTTTCTATAAGGGAAATACCATACTCCCTGAGGGTTTCAGCAGGGTCAGCAATTGGGTCAAAAGCCTGAGTTTTAATGCCATGTTCAGAAAGTTCATGGATGATATCAACCACCTTCGTGTTTCTGATATCAGGTACATCTTCCTTAAATGTTATACCCAGAACCGTAATGAGAGAGTCTTTGACCTCTTTTCCTGAATTTTGAATTTCTTTTACCAACCTCTTTACAATATGAATGGGCATGGAGTCATTTATTTCTCTGCCGGAAAGAATGACTTTTGCATGATAGCCAACCTGTTCAGCCTTATGGGTTAAATAATAGGGGTCAACACCAATACAGTGTCCTCCGACTAAACCAGGACGAAAGGGAAGAAAGTTCCATTTTGTTCCTGCAGCTTCCAAAACATCAACAGTATCAATTCCCAGTTTTTCAAATATAAGCGATAGTTCATTTATCAGGGCAATATTTAAATCACGTTGAGTGTTTTCAATAACCTTAGCTGCTTCAGCTACTTTAATATTTGCCACAGGGTAAACTCCTGCTTCAACAACTGCTCCATAAACTTCAGCAACAATCTTTGTTGTTTTTTCATCCTGTCCTGAAACAACTTTAACAATATTCTTAAACCTATGTTCATGGTCACCGGGATTAATCCTTTCAGGAGAGTACCCTACGGTGAAATCTTTGCCACATATCAGACCTGAACCTTTTTCAAGAATGGGAACACAAACCTCTTCCGTTGTCCCTGGATAGACCGTTGATTCATAAACAACAATTGAGCCTTTAGTGAGACTTGCTGCCACGGTTTCAGAAGCTTTTGTTAAAGGGGTAAGGTCTGGTTTTTTTGTTTTATCTATGGGAGTGGGAACCGCAACGATGTGGAAATCTGCTTTCTTAAGCTCTTCAGAGTCGGGTGTGTAGTAAACAGATGAGTTTATTAAATCTTCTTTCGTGACTTCTCCGGTTCGATCAATATTATTTTGAAGTTCTTCAATTCTAAGCTTATTGACATCAAAGCCAATAACTTTAAATTTTTCTCCGAAAGCCACTGCAACAGGGAGACCTACGTATCCAAGTCCAATGACAGAAATTCTTCTGTTTGTCATAATTACGTTAAATTGTTGTTAGTCCCTTTAATAAAGGAGGGAAGCATATATAATGGTGAATTTAAACAGCACATTATATAACAGATGAGAGTATTACTGATTAACCCCCATATAGAAAACATCATTCAAAGTTCAGCAGTTAAAGAACTCGAGAAAAAAAATATTACCGGACTTTATCCCCCTCTGGGAATACTGTATATCGCTTCCTATATAAAAGAAAATAGTTCTCATGAAGTGAAGGTTCTGGATTTACATGCATCAGAAACTCCTATTAACTCATTAAGGAGTAATTTAAAAGAATATCAACCGGATGTGGTTGGTATTTCTACAAAAACTTTTACTCTAATTGATTCTCTTACAATTCTGCAGGAGGTTAAACATGTAAATCCTGATGTAATTACCGTTATGGGTGGAAGACATCCAACAATATACCCCGAGGAAACAGCGAAGCAGAAGCATGTTGACTACATTATTCAGGGGGAAGGTGAAGCAACGTTTCTTGAACTGTTGAATGTCCTTGAAACTCAGCAAGAACCAAAGGATGTTAAGGGCATAGCATACTATAAGGAAAATAAGAGTGTAAATAATGGCATGAGTGAATATATTCAGGATTTAAATCTCTTGCCAAATCCAGACAGATCTTTAATTGACGTTTCAAAATATTTCTCAAGTATTGGAGGAGGACTCAACACAACGATGCAGTCAAGTAGAGGGTGTCCTTATAAATGTATTTATTGCGATATTCTTGAAGGGAAAAAGTTTCGTTGGAGAACTCCTGAGAATATGATTGTTGAGATAAAGGAAATTCTGAGTCTTGGAATTAAAGAAGTATTTTTTGTTGATGATATTTTTACCATACGAAAAGAGAGAGTTCTTCAATTTTGTGATGCCCTCATTAAAAATAATATAGACCTTAAATGGAAAATTAGTTCCAGAGTTGATACTGTTGATGAAGAGATGCTTGCACAATTGAAAAAGGCAGGATGTTATAGGATTCATTTCGGACTGGAATCAGGTTCAGACACAATTCTCACAGGCATGAAGAAAAATATAAACACTGACCAAATTCGGAAAGCCATTTCTTTAAGTAAAGCTGCCGGGATAGAGTCTCTGGGGTATTTTATGATTGGTTCTCCAGGAGAAACACAGGAGGATATTAATCAAACAATTGATTTTGCATGTAGTCTTGAACTCGATTTTGTCTCATTTTCAACCACTGTTCCATATCCGGCAACAGAACTTTACCGGGAAGGGGTTAGTAATGGAATTTTTCAAGAGGATTATTGGAAAAAATTTGCAGAAAAACCTGATAGGAATTTTGTCCCTAAACTATATAATGAAAACTTTAGTGATGCAGAACTTTATTCGTTAACAAAAAAAGCGTACAGGAAGTATTACCTGCGGTGGGGTTTTATCAGGAACAAGCTAAAGACCATTACTTCACTCAATCAATTGTTTCGATATTCTGTGGGAGCATTGAAAGTAATGAATACATCTAAATGAAAATTTAATAAGGAGAAAAGGTATGAAGGCAATTAAATTTAACACGATGAACGAAATCTCCAAAATAATGTGTGAAGCAACAAAGATTGTTGTTGATACTTCATCAGGAACGAAAGTGAAATTTTCTCCAACAGTACAAAAAATACCTGGAATTTATCTGAAGCCTGATATTGGCTGTTTTGTACAGTTCGATGGTGATTATTCTGGAATATTAATTCTTAATTTTTCTGGTGCTGCTGCACTGGAGTTATATCGAGAGTCAATGGTGTTTATGGGTATTCCGGAAGAAGATTTAGCGAAAGATTATTATCACGATGATGTTGTAAATTCAATTGGTGAGTTGGTTAATCAGGTGGTTGGAAAAATAAGAGGGATTATTGAAAGAACCTTTGGTCTGTCAGCTCGTAACAACCAACCAAAGGCAATAACTATTACGAGTGCAATTAATTTAACGATTGATACCCATCTGGTGAAACCTCGGTGCCGAAAACTTTCCTTTAAAACAGCCGAAAATAATCCTTTTTATATTGAGTTTTCCTTGGAGGACTCAGAGTTCATTCAGCTTTTTGCTCATGAAAATATTGAAGAGGAATTAGATATTGAAGCAATTATGAATCAGGCTAATAATTAACTTTCTTTAGCCTTCTTTTAATTAATGAAGAGGGTTTGCGTTTCTGAGCAGACCTTTCTGCATTGCCTGAGGTTTCTTTCTGTCACTGAGTTTTGCCTCTTTCTCTTTCTTAATTACCTGCTCGTTGTCTGGGTGATGGGGGCGAATTTCTGTATGCCTTATCTGACCCCCAAGTTTAGCTGTACCGGTAACAACCCAACCGCAGTAAAGAGTATAAACTAATGTTAAATAAACAACCCACTTCGGAATTGGTTTTTTTCGATAAACAACTAAGGCTGATGCAGTAATTGTTGCCAGAAACATTAAAGCAGCCAACGCAAAAATTGCTGAACGTTCGTGGGTGTCAGTTAATGTTTTAGTCACCCCTGCTAAATCTTCAATATAGAGCTCTGCATAGTTTCCTGTAGAATATACGGGGATTGTCGCCATCCCAATTACCATGAGAAATCCAAAACTGACCTTAATGATATCCTCACTCTTAAAATAGCAACCAAATATGAGAAGTACTATTCCGAGAAAAGAACCTATAACAGGAACATCATTCAAAAGGAGGTGGGTGTAAATCATGTTCATAGGTTTTTTCCATCATTTGAATTAACGAAAACTTTTTACCGCCAAATATTATACTTGAGGAAACTTTATTTGGGATCAAGTTCAAAATGTATAGATGTAAAAAGTTTATTTGAATGGAAAAAGGAGGTTTTTTGCTTGTTTTACGTTTCAACAGGAAAAATACATTAATCAATTCACCAAGGAGTTTTTTTGATTATAATATTTTCCATTAATCTAAATATATAAAGTTGTATGACAAAAAAATGTTTTGCTTCATTCCTCTTTGTCTTGTTCTTTTTACCGGGGTTGTCTTACTCTAAAGAATTTAATGCAGTTGGCTTAACGTTGGGAGAACCCATTAAGTCGGTTTTAGAGAAGTTTAATAATAAAGGTATTAAGGAATTGTTGAAGGAAAAGAATCAGGTGGTTTTTGAAAACCCACTTATTCAATTAAAAGGTGGCGGGAAAACGGAACTTGATTTTTTTGAGAATAAGCTTATTGGAATTAAAATTTATATCTCTCTCGAAAATAACCGATTTCAGGAATTCAAAAAAAGTTACGATAGGTTAAAAAATATCCTGATAGAAAAATACGGCAGACCAATAAAAAGAAAAGAACTTATTCCCCCAAGCTATGATGGTAATATTAGTCCTACTATCATTGAAGAAGGTATTGGATACGGGGTAATTTTTGAGAATACTGGAGTACGTATTAAACTGATGTTACAAACGGAGAAAAAAAGAAGGTTTTGGTATTTTCTTCAATACGAAGATATTGAAAAAAGTGAGCAAAAGAAAAAACGTGTGGACAATTCTTTAGAGGAAAGTTTATAAATGAGGGAAATTGCCAATATTTATTTCAATAAGGTGGTTTTTAATCTTTTTGGAAAGTTGGAACGTTTTCAGGGTGAATGGGAAAAGGTTGCTGCTACAAACCCTACATGGTTAATTAAACGTAAGGATGAGGCACTTCTTGAATCTGCTCTTTCTTCTGTTCGAATAAATAATGGGGGGGATTTAACCTTTGATGACTTCAAACCCTTTTTACATAAGGACTTTACTCTCGAGGAGGGAAGCTCAAAGGAAATCAGGGAAGGGTATGCATATTTTAAAACCTTACAGTATGTAGTTGAAAATATAAATGACTTGGAACTTGACAGGGAAACCGTTTGTACCTTTCACTACATGTTAACAGAATATGTACCAGAGGACATCCTGCCTCAGAACCAAAAAGGTGTTTATAAAAACAGCAATAATGACATTGTAAAACTAAACCGGGAAACCGGAGAGAAGGTCATATTAATTAAAGCCACTGAGCCTGGAATTGAGACAGAGGAGGCAATGGCAAGATTAATTGAAGATTTTAGAGAACTGGAAAGAAGTGGCGAGGTTGCTTATTTGGTAATTGTTTCTGCGTTTTTAATTAATTTTTTGTCTATTCTCCCATTTAAAGCATCGAATGGAGAGTTATCTCGTCTGATAACAACCTTTTTACTCTTAAAAGGCAACTATAAATGGGCGCAATATTTATCCCATGAAAAAGGAATTGAAAAATTAAAGGACAAGTTTTTTATCGCATTACGGAAAACACATCTTACTCTTGTAAATAACGAGCCCAACTATCTTCCCTGGCTTGAGTTCATATTTCGGGCACTTTCAGAAGAATTACAGATTCCCGAACTTGTAGATGATGACGTTGTTTTAATTGGAAAAATGAACCGAAATGAATTAAAAGTTTATAAGATGGTTAAAAGATATTCGGTATGTTCAACCTCGTTTATTCTCAATAAGGTTTCAATGACGAGAGACGGCTTAAAAACCCTCCTGTCGAGAATGGTTGTTGGAGGGTATCTTGAAAGGGTTGGAAGAGGTAGGAGTACCAAGTATAAAATTGCATCTACTTAAGTTATTTCGTCTTGTTAATATCCCCTCCCAGTGATAAAATAGCCCGCTTTATCAACGTCTTCCAATTAATCACCGTATGGGAAAACTTAAATTATTAATAGGAATACATTGCCACCAACCTGTTGGAAATTTCGGGCATGTATTTAAAGAGTGTTTTGAAAAGTCCTACCTTCCCTTTATTCAAGTTCTGGAAAAATACCCATCGGTTAAGGTGTCGCTGCACTATTCAGGTCCGCTTATAGACTGGATTGAAGAAAATCAGCCTTCCTTTTTTAGTACAATTAAAAAAATGGTCAAAAAGGGTCAGGTGGAAATGTTGGGGGGAGGGTATTATGAGCCAATATTGTCCTCAATACCAGAAGAAGATGCCGTTGGCCAAATAGAAATGATGAGTGCCTTTATAGAAAAAAAGTTTGGAACAAAACCAAAGGGGCTATGGCTGACTGAAAGAATCTGGGATCCTTATATCCCTAAAATACTCAATAAAGCCAATATCAACTACACTCTTCTTGATGATACCCACTTCTACTATGCGGGCTTAACTCCCGAAAAGATGTTTAACTACTATATTACGGAAAAACATGGAGCACCTTTAAATGTATTTCCTATTCATAAGTTCTTGAGATATTCGATGCCTTTTATGGAAACAGGAGAGACAACAAAATTTTTGCGGGAAACGTGGGAAAAAGATAATAATGCTGCTGTTACTTTTGGAGATGATGGTGAAAAATTCGGTGTTTGGCCGGGAACGCATAAGTGGGTTTATGAAGAAAAATGGCTTGAAAATTTCTTCGACGAATTAGAAAGTAACTCTGATTGGCTGGAAACACAAACCTTTTCTCAATATATTGAGGGGAACAAACCAAAAGAAAGAATCTATCTTCCTATGGCATCGTATGAGGAAATGATGGAGTGGTCTCTTCCGGCAGATGTTTCAGAACAATATATCAATGCTGTTCATGATATTGAACATCAAGGCAAAAAAGAAGCCTATCTCCCTTTCCTTCGAGGTGGTCTTTGGGATAATTTTTTTGCAAAATATGATGAAAGTAATAATATGCACAAGAAGATGCTTCATGTGAGTGAGAGGGTAGATCGTGTTAAACCTTTAAATAACGATGCTTATAAAGCTCTTTATAAGGGACAATGTAACTGTGCTTATTGGCATGGACTCTTTGGGGGGTTATACCTCAATTACTTAAGAGACGGACTTTACCGAAACTTAATTGAGGCGGAAAATATTCTTGATGCAGAAGAATTTAATGGTAAGGATTTTCTGACTGTTGAGAAAAAAGATTTTAATAAGGACGGTAGTGAAGAAATATTAATTTCCAACCGGTATATAAACGCTTTCTTCTCTTCTAAAGAAGGGGGCTCCATGTTTCTTTTTGACTATAAACGTCGCTCATTTTGTTTGAGTAATGTTATTGCGAGAAAAAAAGAAGCATACCATAAGAAAATTTTTGAAGCTGAAGCTGAACAGGGTGGAGAAAGTCCTAAATCTATTCATGATATTGTGAAGTTTAAGGAAGAGGGACTTCAGGAATTTCTTCATTACGATGATTCTCCCAAATATTCCTTTATGGACAAAATATATTCTGGAGAAATTACCTTCAATGATTACTGTGAAAACAAAGTCCAGCCAATTATTGACCTGTCAAATTGCCAATATAGAGAGGACATAACATTAGATAAAAAGAAGGAAAAGGTTGCTCTCAGTATGCAAAGGCTTTTCCACGTGAAGGATTGCTCTGATGATGGGCTTGAAATTCAAAAAGATTTTGAGATTGATAAGAAATCCAGTGAACTTAAAATTACTTACTCCTTAATAAACAATTCTGCTTTTGCGGCAAAGGTTCGTTTTGGATATGATGTGGTCTTGACCTTATTAGCTCCAGATGCACCAGACAGGTATATTAAAGCTGGGAGATATAAGGGAAAACCAAATAATAGAAAGGAAATTGTTAAAACAAAATCTTTTTCTTTTGTTGATGAATGGAGTAACTTTCAGGTGCAATCGTCCTTTTCTATTCCAATGGATGTTTGGATTACCCCTATTGAGACAGTCTCTCAGTCGGAAGATGGTTTTGAGAGAAACTATCAAGGAACGGTGTTTTTTATTAATTCAGTGTTGAACTTAACTCCGGGAATGCACTTTAAATGTGTTCATACATTAATTTGCAAGGGACCTTAAAGAAAGGAATAATTTATGAAGAACGTACTCTCCTTTATAAAAGAAAAATGGATGGCTTTTGCAGACATTCTTTTATTTGTCAATACACGAATACTTCTCTTTTTTATTTATTTCATTATTGTGGGTCCTATTGCTCTTATGATGAAGATTTTTGGACAGGACTTACTTGAGAAAAAAATTGATTTAAGTCAGGAAACATTTTTTAAACCAAGAAAAGAAAACAGTTTTGATATAGAACGATATAAAAGGCAATTTTAAAAAGCTTTTAGCCACAGAATGCAGATGTAAGAGATTTTTAGTAATAAATAGAAAAAAACTACGGCACGTTAGGTTATGAGAAATATTTGTGCAAATAACCCGATGGAGTTCCACAGGTGTCCAACTCCAAAGTGTGCTATAGAGTGTTTCCTTGAGCAAGAACTGATGCAAACTTTATTAAAACCTATCTAAGAGGATGCCTAAATTAGCAAATATTTTTTTTCTAATTTACCTCTATTTTCAGTGAAATTTTTGTCGTAAATTTATATATATGAACATATTAGGAATTTCAGCATACTACCATGATTCTGCAGCTGCCTTGATTCAAGATGGAAAACTTATTGCAGCAGCTCAGGAAGAACGTTTTACCCGGATCAAACATGACCACAGTTTTCCCATAAACGCTTGTAATTTTTGCCTAGAAACAGCAGGGATTGAAGTAAGCGATATTGATTACCTCGTTTTTTATGATAAGCCATTTATTAAATTTGAGAGAATTCTTTCTACCTATATTGCAACATTCCCCTATTCCTTTCCCTCCTTTGTAAAAGCAATTCCCCTTTGGCTTCATGAAAAGCTTTGGTTGCCGCAGGATATGAAAAAGAAACTTGGTTACGAGGGGGAGGTCTTATTTACAGAGCATCATCAGTCTCATGCTGGTAGTTCTTATTTGGTCTCTCCATGGGATGAAGCAGCAATATTAACAACAGATGGTGTTGGTGAATTTGCAACAACAACCTTGGCGGTTGGAAAAGGAAATAAAATTGAAATTCTTGATGAAATTCATTTCCCCCACTCACTTGGTCTTTTATATACAGCTTTTACCTATTATCTTGGTTTTAAGGTCAATAGTGCAGAGTACAAGGTTATGGGGCTTGCACCGTATGGAAAACCCGAATATTATGACTTGATAATGAACGAACTGATCCATGTCAAGGATGATGGAAGTTTTAAGATGAACATGAAATACTTTGGGTATGATTATGGACTAAGAATGACTAACAGTAATTTCGATAAGCTTTTTGGAGGTCCTCCTCGCAAATCTGAAGAGGGAAAGTTAACCCAACGGGAATATGATCTCGCTATGTCTGTTCAGAAGGTTACGGAAGAAATTGTGCTTAAACTCTGTAATACCTTACAGAAAAAAACAGGTTTAAAACAATTATGTCTTGCTGGAGGTGTTGCCTTGAACTGTGTGAGTAACGGGCGACTCTTAAGGGAGTCAGATTTTGATGATGTTTTTGTCCAACCAGCTTCTGGTGATGCGGGAGGAGCTGTGGGAGCTGCTTACTTTGTTTATAATTCACTGTTAGACAATCCAAAAGAATACACTCTGCCTCATTCCTATTTTGGTCCAGAATTTTCAAATGACGAGATAGGAAAGTTTCTTGATAAAGATGAGTTTAATGATGATATTAAGTATGAAAAACTTGATGATGACGCTTTGGTTAAAAAAGTTGCTCAATTAATTGATGAACAGGGGGTAATTGGCTGGTTTCAGGGGCGTATGGAATTTGGTCCAAGAGCTTTAGGTAACAGAAGTATTATTGCAGATCCAAGAAACCCGGAAAACAGGGATATTGTTAATATAAAAATTAAGTTTAGGGAGTCCTTTCGCCCCTTTGCTCCGTCGGTATTACGGGAAAATTGTTCTGATTATTTTGAACTTGATTATGATTCACCTTACATGTTACTTGTTGCTCAGGTAAAGGAAAACAACCGGACAATTCCTGCAGTTACCCATGTTGATGGCTCTGCAAGAATTCAAACTGTTACAGAAGAACAAAATCCACTATACTATAAACTCATTAAGGCTTTTAATGATTTAACAGGATGTCCTGTAATTATTAATACCTCATTTAATGTACGAAGTGAACCAATTGTTTGTACGCCAAAGGATGCATATCTCTGTTTTATGAGAACTAACATGGATCATCTCGTTTTAGGAAATTACCTCCTTTCCAAAAAGGATTTTAAGGAGGAACTTCTGAAAAATTATTTAGAAGATAAATCGTGGATGGAACAACATGAACTTGATTGATAAAATTAGAGACAGGAAACTAAAGATTAATAAATAACGGAGGTGCTTATGGCTGGAAAACTTGCAATAATTAAAGAATTTAAAGATTTTTTATGGGAAAGAAAACTTTGGTGGATGGCTCCCATCGTAATAATGCTGGGACTTCTTGGCATGTTGATTATCTTTACCGAAGGTTCAGCTTTAGCCCCATTTGTTTACGCAATTTTCTAGAAAACGTACGGATAGTTGCTCGGAATTTTTTCCGGGCAACTGTTTTTAAAGTCAGTTATCTTTAGGTTGAGTCTTTCGACGCAACATAGAGCTTCTTTATGTTTAGAGTAAGTGAAAAGATAAATTTATCGTTAAAAAGCTTCGATAATTTTTTGACGTCTTTTCATCTTGATCAGAAGGGTGGCATAGAATGAAGGAAAACGGTCAATTACTTTTTTAAATAGCGGCATATCAAGTTTCACCGCAGTTGCTTCTTTTGATGTTACTTTCACCGTTGCCTTTCTCGGAGCACTGGTAAGGTATGCCATCTCACCAATAATATCCACTGCTTGCGTACGGTCAATTAACGTTCCATCACTACTAATAATGTCAACTTCCCCCGAGGTGATGATAAATATTTCCTTTGCATCATCTCCTACCGTAATAATATTTTCTCCTTTTTTGTAAGAAATAAGCTCCCCTCTTGACAGGTAACCAGTTAGAGAAGAGGGTGGAGTATCAGAGAAAAAGTTGGGAAGTTCATAAATCTTTTCCCTAATCGCAGTGGAAAGATGATACTTTTTAAAAACTTCGCTGCCAATAGTCATGAGAATACAGTTGGATCTTGCACGTACACTTGCTTTTCGTGTATGGTCATCTTCCAAGATGGCAAGTTCACCAATAAAATCACCTTTTTCATAAATGTTTATGACTTCATTGTGCTTAATTATTTCTACAAAACCAGAAATAATGAAATGCATCTTATCTCCAATATCCCCCTGTTTGAAGATAAAGTCACCCTTTTTTAAATTTTCAACTGAAGCGTAGTTAAGCAAGCTTGTTAGCTTTTCGTCAGTAATATCAGGAAAAAGACCTGTTTGTTTAATAAGATCTTCCATCTCTTCTTTGGATGGTTTTGTTTCTTTTTCATATATGGTTAATGTTTCCCCCTCCTCCACATATCGGAAAGTTGTATTTTTTCTTGTTTCTTCCTCTGCATGATAAAGAATGATTTTTTTTCTGATATCATTGGGGAGTTCAAGGAGCTTTTCAACTGAAGTATGCAGCATCCCTCCGCCAGCTTCATGAAATATTAAGTCACAGTCCCAGAGAAAATTCAATATTTCCTCTTTTCTTTCTTTCGTTAATGTGCCTTCTTTATAAAGTTTTTCAACAAGTTTATCGTCAAACTTTGTATCTCCGGAAAAACCAATGGTGTAGTTCGTGCCGTCATCATGAACATATCTGATTTTAAATCGACCTGCGGGAATTGAGTGGAATCCATAACCAAACTCAATAAACGCTCCTTCCATTCCAGGGATAGGAATTTCTCTTTCAATATCCAGATTGGTAAAATCAACAAATTCTTCAATTGTACTCTCCTGAAAATTCGTTAATGCCCGGGCTTTTCTTAAAAAACTGTCAAAAATTACTCGTGAAGTAAAAACCTTTGTTTTCTCACCACTTATTATTTTTTCCACAACTCCCGGATCATGGTCTGCATGAAGATGGCTCAGGAAAATAGAGCTAATGTCATTTGATGCAATACCAAGTCGTTTGAAATGTACTTCACAGTTTGCAATGAGATCAATTGCAATAGCTTTTCCCTTAATCCAGAAAAGCATACAGGGAGTATAGGAGGTGGGGTCAAATCCTGTACCAAGTCCAATAAAGGTAACACCAAGGTTGGGGATTTTTAACGGTTCAGTTGCGATTTCAATATCTTTTTTAATCTCGTTGGTTAGCAGAAGGTCAATATTATCACAAACTTCACCTCCTTCGCATATGTCAAATGATCCATTGGGTAACCTGACAATGGTAAGCTCTTTTTCATCAATTCCCTTAATATGTACTTTCCCTTGTGCATCAAAGACTTTAAATCTTACAAACGAATTAATAAATTCAATTTCATCTTCTGCTTCGCAGATAGAGAAATAATCCATTTCATTCTTAAGGGTCGCAGCTCTAATATATGCTTGAGTAAATAACGGAGGAATTCCATCTGCATAGAATGTTTTTCCCCAATGATGGTTTTGTGAAAAAGCATTGAGTTTTTTTTCAATAGTATCAGAAACTTTACTCAGTTCTTTATCATGTTTCACAGATTCCTTAAAACTTTTATAAAGCTCAATATCATCTCCAATATCAGTAATAAAGTCAGAAACTGGTTGCTTGATATTTTTATTGAGATGAACTTTTAGATCATCACGAAGAAATGAGATGAGGATTTCATTGAGGCTTGGTCCGAAAAGTGCTTCTTTAAGAACCGTGTGAAAACGTTCTCTTTGTAATTTAGTACAAATAAGGTTAATGGAATCTTTACTGCTTTTAGTAAAAAGAATAGTATAAATAACAAACTCAAGATCAAAGAAATTTCTTCCACTTCTAAAGGTTCTTTGAGGAATAACAATATTTGATGGGATTGTTTTTTTTTCGAGGGCAAAATATTTGATGATTTCCGGTGGACTTCCGAAAAGAAAGTCACCATAATTCTTATCCCATAAGATTATGAAATTACTATTGGTACTGTCAGAATTGTGGAATGTTTTGTTGAAATTTCTCATTCAGTCAAATTAAATAAAAATATTCCAGAATTCTACCATAGAAATCAACGATGTTGAGCATTTTCGTTTGATTCAGAAAGTTTTGTCCGGATAACAGAAAAAATGGTAATGGAATTAACGTCCCATTGAGTAGTAGGTTATTTCCCTTTTTTTCATTTCTTCAAGGTCATATTGATTTCTCCCATCAAAAATTAAGGCAGATTTCATAAGGTTTTTCATCCTGTCAAAGTCAGGTTCTCTAAACTGTTTCCATTCGGTAACAAGACATAAAGCATCAGCGTTTTCTAAAATGGAATAGGGGTCTTCTCCATAGGTTATTTTCTTTTCATTCTTGAAATAATTCCTGACATTTTCAGTGGCAACAGAATCAAATGCAGTTATTTCAGCACCAGCATCCAGAAGAGAACGTATGAGTTCCAGAGACGGGGCATCACGGATATCATCAGTGCCAGGCTTAAATGCCAGCCCCCAAAGAGCGAACCGTTTCCCTTCCAGATTACCGTCAAAATAAGTTAAGATTTTTTTAAAAAGAATTTGTTTTTGCTCATAGTTTACCTCTTCCACCCCCTCAAGAATTTTCATGTTAACCCCGTAATCACTACCAGTTTTAATTATTGCCTGAACATCTTTAGGGAAGCATGAACCGCCGTACCCAATTCCTGCATAAAGAAAGGGAAAACCTATTCGACTATCAGAACCAATTCCTTCTCTTATCTTATCAACGTTTGCACCGACTTTTTCACAGAGGTTTGCCATTTCATTCATAAAACTAATACGTGTTGCAAGCATGGCATTAGCAGCATATTTCGTCATTTCTGAAGAGGCTACATCCATGCAATAAATAGGATGTCCATTTTTTACAAAGGGTTTATAGAGCTTTTTCATCAACTCCTCAGCTTTTTCTGTTGAGCATCCAATAACAATTCTGTCAGGTTTTAGAAAGTCTTCAATTGCCATGCCTTCCTTTAAAAACTCAGGATTGGAAACTATATCAAAGTCTAGAGGAGTTCCTTTTTTCTTTAGCTCATCTTCAATTATGGATTGGACAATTTTAGCCGTTCCAACAGGAACAGTAGATTTGGTAACAATTACTTTGTAATCGTTGATTGATTCTCCAATATCTTTTGCCACTGTTTTAACATGTTGTAAATCTGCAGAACCATCTTTATCTAAAGGTGTTCCAACAGCAATAAAACAGAAAAGTGAATTTTCTACTGCTTCTTTTAAATTAGTGGTAAAGTTAAGCCTTTTTTCTTTAACATTTCTTTTTACTAACTCCTCCAGTCCGGGTTCGTAAATAGGTAAAATTCCTTTTTTCAAACCTTCAATTTTATTACTATCAATATCTACACAATAAACATTGTTGCCCATTTCGGCAAAACAGGTTCCGCTTACAAGTCCGACATACCCAGTTCCAATGACGCAAATTCTCATATGATTCTTTCAAAGTTAATAATTAAATAAAAAAGGTAGGATTTTATAGGAATAGTGGAAAAAATAAAAGTTAGTGCTCTTTTTTAGGAAGAATGATGCTTTAAACTCTCTATTTTATATTGACTTAATCTCTTTAGCTCTTATTTTTCTACATTATTTACTTCTAACAACTACCATGGTAAAAACCAAAATTATTTGCACAATAGGTCCTGCCTCAGAATCCTATGAAATGCTGAAAAAGCTTTATGAGGCAGGTATGAATATTGTTCGTTTAAACATGTCACATGGAAATCACGAATGGCACGAAAAAATTATTAAGCAAATTAAAACCCTCAATAGAGAAGTAAAACATACTATCCCCATTCTCATGGATACTCAGGGGCCAGAGATAAGAACAGGCTCAATAGATAATGACCTTAATATTAAGACAGGAGAGGTTATTACCATTACTGTCAGAGGTTCAGCAGACGTTGAATATTCATCATTGCATATTGAATATGAAGATTTACTCAATGACGTAAATGTCGGAGATAAAATTACCGTGGATAACGGTCTCATAAACCTTGAAGTGTTGGAGAAACATGATATTACCATGACCTGTAAGGTTATTGACGGCGGGGTTTTAAAAAGCAAGCGTCATGTAAACCTCCCTGGGATAAAGGTAAACCTTCCCGCTATTACAGAAAAGGATAAGAAGGACATCCAGTTTGCTATAGATAATGACCTCGATTTTATTGCTTTATCGTTTGTGCGGCAGGCTGAAGATATACGGGAACTGAAAAAACTTATGGGAGATAAAGTTGGAAAAATAAAAATAATAGCAAAGATTGAAGATCAGGAGGGAATTACAAATCTTCTTGAAATTGTAAAAGAAGCAGATGGCGTTATGGTTGCTCGAGGGGATCTTGGAGTAGAAATTAATATTGAGGATTTGCCCAATGTTCAAAGGGAAATTATACGGTTATGCTCTATTCATGGAAGAAGATCCATCGTTGCAACCCATATGTTGGAATCGATGATTGAAAACCCAATTCCTACAAGAGCTGAGGTAACCGATGTCGCAAATGCTATTTATGAAGAAGCTGATGCAGTTATGCTTTCAGCAGAAACAACTGTTGGAAAGTATCCCGTAAAGTGTGTGCAACAGTTAGTGAAAATTGCACAAAAAGCAGAGGTAATGTCCGGGTTAATGTTTGCAAAAAATTTAATTAAAGAAAGTGATAAGCAGTATCTTGTTTCATCAGCAGTTCAACTCGCCGAGGAATTAAAGGCGAGTGGGATTATTGTTATTACGAGAAGAGGAATTATGGCTGATTATGTAAGTAATTGCCGACCTTTTTATAATAAGATCTATGCATTTACCAATGTAAACAAAACAAGAAGAGCCTTAATGCTTAACAGAGGGGTAACTCCCTACATGATTCAAATGAGTACTGATCCGGAAAAAACTTTACAAAATGCCTTCCAAACATTACGGGATAGAGAAGGCTTTGTTTCAGGGGATAAAGTTGTTGTAATTACTGATGTATTTGCAAAAAAAGGAACAATTGATGCCATCCAGATTCGGTATATTCCTGAGGTTGAAGATAGTTCTTCAGTGAAATAGAGCTACTTTATTTTCTGCTCGCAGGGGAAAATCCATTTATTCATAAAATCATATATAATTTTATTCTTCTGTGTGCCTTTTGTTGGCAAAACCTTAAACTAAATGAATATGGATTTACGCAAAACAATCGAACAACTTGAAAAAGCAGGACTTCTGAAACGGATTAAAACTGAGGTCGATCCTTATCTGGAAATTACTGAAATAACTGATAGAGTTTCAAAAAAGAGTGGGCACGCCCTTTTATTTGAGAATGTTAAAGGGTCTGAGTTTCCTGTATTAACCAATACCTTTGGAAGCAAAGAACAGGTTTTGAAGGTTCTTGGTATTGAAGATCTTGAAGAAATTTCACAATATATGGCTTCCTTTCTTGATATTAAGCCACCGGGAAGTTTTATGGATAAATTGAAAATGCTTCCCAAGCTTAAGGATGTCTCTAATTTTTTTCCAAAGGATGTTTCAAAAGGAGCCTGTCAGGAGGTTGTTATTACAGGAGATGATATTGATTTGGAGAAAATCCCCGTTCTTACCTGTTGGCCGGAAGACGGGGGACCTTTTGTAACCTTGCCCTGTGTTTTTACCCGTGACCCAAAAACAAATATTCGAAACTGTGGTATGTATCGACTACAACGTTTCGACAAAAATACCACCGGAATGCATTGGCATCTTCACAAACATGGAGCAGGTCATTATAGGCAGAAGGAAAAAATTAACGAACGAATTGAAGTTGCTGTAGCGATTGGGGGAGACCCTGCGGTAACTTTTGCCGCTACCGTTCCTTTACCTGAGGGAATTGACGAAATGATATTTGCCGGGTTTCTTCGTAAAAGTCCGGTGGAAATGGTGAAATGCAAAACGGTGAACCTTGATGTCCCAGCAGATTCTGAATTTGTTCTTGAAGGTTATGTCAAGCCTCATGAAAGAAGGGTTGAAGGACCTTTTGGTGACCATACCGGATTTTATTCTCTTGCAGATGATTATCCGGTTTTTCATGTAACAGCAATTACTCACAGAAAAAATGCCATTTATCAGGCAACGGTTGTTGGAAGACCTCCTATGGAGGATTGTCATATGGGCTTTGCAATTGAGCGCATTATGCTGCCTCTTCTGCAAAAGCAGTTTCCGGAAATCATCGATATGCACATGCCTTTTGAGGGTGTTTTTCATAATTTAATGATTCTTTCTATTGACAAAACATATCCCGGACATGCCCGGAAAATCATGCACGGAATTTGGGGGTTGGGACAGGCAATGTTTACCAAATGTATTGTTGTTGTTGATAGTGATGTGAATATTCATGATTATGGATATGTTGCGTGGAGAGTTTTAAATAATATTGACCCGGAGCGGGATATAGAATTTGTTATGGGACCAGTGGAAACACTTGACCACGCATCACGGCTACCTCATTACGGCTCAAAGATGGGAATTGATGGTACACAAAAATGGAAAACTGAAGGTTTTGACCGTGAATGGCCTAACGAAATTGTCATGAGTCAGGACATTCAAAGCCTCGTGGATAAAAAGTGGAAAGAATATGGTATTGAATAAAGTTACAGGAAAGACTGTCTCACCACTTCTTCTTTATTAAACCATTCAAACAAAATTTTCTCTGATTCTTATTGTTTACTGAACCCAGTATTATGAGGGAATAGAGTGGGTTTTTTATGGTTTATGCCAAAAAATATCTTACATTTTCCATCTTTTTTCTGAGCAACTAATGGCGCACAGGAGTATAATTTATATATAAAAAAGCTCAACAGGTTTATTCAAATTTAGTTTAAGGAGATAAAAGAAATGAAAAATTTCATAACCTATCTTTGTGTATCGTTTCTCTTTGCAGCTACATTTATTTGCGTCCCTTCTGAATCATTTGCTAAAAAACGGCTTCCTCCAATTAGTGCAAATCTTGCCATTGAAAACCAGACGATTTCTGTAGGTTCAACTGTTACCCTTGTTTTTACGGTTACTTCTGGAAAGAATATTTCGAATGCAACTGTTTCCTTTCAATTACCAGAACAGGTTACCTTTGTTTCTGGTGATGCTACATGGAATGGTTCTTTGCAAAAGGATGTAACAAAACAATTCTCCATTCAGGTCAAAATCCAAGGTGAAGGAGAATTTAGTGTTTTTGCGAATGTTACCAGTTCAGATGAAGGTAATTCTTTTGGCAGAACGTTACACCTAAACTTTATTGCTTCTCAAAATGGTGTCGAAGTTAGTTCGGATCCATTTATTTTGATGAAAATGAATAAGGCAAAAACAGGAGAACAAAGAAATGGACTTCTTCGACTCGATAGTGTTGAAACACCTCCAGATTCAAAAAGGGGAATGAATCAAAGTGAAAAGAAACTTGATGATGTTATCAAGGAAATGGTGAAGGAAAAAAAAAAGAGTAAAATCGACACATCATTGGCTCGTCCCGTAACTCCAACGGTTTCAGAAGCTTCAGTCAGTTTTACTGTTTCGGGAAGTGCTTATTACAAAGATTCCAGTGGTGTTTCCCACCCCATTCGTTATGCTCAAGTTGCTGCGGTAGATAGCTCAGGAAATTCCCTTGGTTCAGGTACCACGAATGCCACAGGAGCCTATTCTTTTACTGTTTCAGCAACCAGTGGCAGCACTTATACTATACGTGTTTATACTACGTTGTTAAGTGATATAGCAAACGTTGGTTCAAGCGCAACGACTACCTATTATATTGAATCTTCAGCACAAACAGCATCAGCTTCAAATGCCAGTATAGGTACTTTGACTTCAGGAACAGTCACTTCAGGAAGTACAACGGACAGTACTTCTGGTCGGGCTTTTTCTGTTCTGGATGCTATGTTGCAATATGCTGTGGAAACATTTATGTTAAAGGGAAGCCTTCTTCCTGACGTTAATGTGCTCTTTCCCGTTACAGGAGATGTCTCATATTATTCGGCTGGAGCCATTTATGTATTAAGAACAGATGCACTTGACTGGGATGTCCTTGGTCATGAATTTGGACATTTCTTAAGTGATAAAGGAGCCTCTACAAAATTTGATAATTCACCGGGAGGGTGTCATGGTGGAACATCCACTCTTACAGCATACTCAAGCTGTGCGGCAAATACCAAAAGCGATGGAATTCGGCTGGCATGGTCGGAAGGCTGGGCAACCTTTTTTTCAGTAGCATCTCAAGTTTATCCTATAACAAACACCTTCAACCTTACATTTCCCAGCATTCCCAATGTAGGTACTACGGTTTATCATGACACGGAAGATGCCTCGCTTTCAGATGACCTTGAGACAATAGGAAGTGGAACAAGTGGGGATGGGTACGCCAGTGAAAACTCTGTTATGTCTATGCTTTGGGACTTAGTTGATAGTTCTTCAGATACATTTTCTGACAGCAACGCAAAAGACGAACTAAATATTTCACATAA
>JADGAW010000119.1 GCA_015231815.1 Nitrospinota bacterium | reverse complement strand
GAGGAAGAAATGATGAAATAGCAAAGGAAGATCCCGTAAACTTCCCCGAGCTTTTGCAGAAATTTTTTCCTAAAGCCGTGCAAAAAGCTGAAAAATATGGCATTGAAGCCTATTTTCCCAGTTTTTTTCTTAAAACAGATGAAAACGATGAAGAATCGACCCCCCTAAAAGTAAAAAGTCTGGACAACATTTTTCCTGGAAAATGCTACATGCCCTGGAAGGATACCTATTTTAAAGTTGATGGAAATGTCTATCTGTGCTGCCTTTTTGGAGAGCCTCTTGGAGATATGAACAATAACGACTTTGATGATATTTGGAACGGAGATAAGTACTCCCACGTGAGAAAAACTATTCTTACCAACAATCCTCCAAAAGTATGTAAATATTGCATGTTGTCCAATGGTATCACCATGGGAAACTCGAATTTCTTCACCACTTTTCTTGCAAAAAATTTTCTTAATGAAGTCCAATGTGATGATAAAAAGGTTCATTACCAAGGTTCACAAACTTTTTCTATCTGCAATGATGCTAAAAAGGGATATTGGATGGGAAAAAACTTTCAAATGGAAATACCCGTTGAAAATTCAGAGTCTCGTCTTCTATGTATTCATATCTCCGACAAAGACTCAACAGGACTATACAATGAAGGTGTTGTGATTATAGGAAAAGATGAAACACCTTTTAGTACAACCGATGAGCATATTCTTGTAAAAATTCCTAAAAATCATGAAGGGAGCGTTAACCTAAAAATTCGTATGCGGTATGATTTTTCCGTAGAGGGTATTGAAGAGAAGGTTGCACTGAATATTTGCAAATACAGCTTTTATCAGTGTGTTGTTGATGAGGAACAGAAAAGACCTCCTCAGGAGTTGAACACCTTCATGACGGAAATGTCTGAAGGAATAAGAGAGTTGGGAAAACAGGATGGTATGCGTGTTGTTATTTATGGAGCTAATACTGTCGGTGAGGATTTCTTGAAAATTGCAAGAGAGGCGGGCTTGGATGTTGTTTGTTTTTTTGATAGCTGGGGACATTATGAAAAGAATCATGTTTCTGGGGTACCGGTTTTAAACCCTGACAGAATTGATGACATAAAGCCTGATGCAATAATAATTTCCTCCAAGCATCATGCAAAAGCAATCAGAGAATCAATTCAACCTTATTACGATAAAAACAACACAAGAATACTTTGTTACGGGCAATACAGATAAACGGATGTGTTAAGAAAGTTTTTTGGGGAGGGTGAGGTGGAATGTCGTGCCCTTTCCAACGATACTTTCGCAGGTAATTTTTCCTTTGAGAATTTGATCGACGGCATTAAAAACAATATGAAGACCCAAGCCAGTTCCGCCTAAATCACGTCTTGTGGTAAAAAATGGGTCAAATATTTTCTTCATGTTTTTCTCGGGAATTCCTTTTCCATCATCCTTATACTCAATTGTAATAGAGTCCTTTAACTCTTCAACAGTAATGGTAATATTTCCTTTTTCCTGCTTTTCATAGCCATGCTTAATTGAGTTCATCACAAAATTGGTAAGAACCTGCGCCAAAGCACCAGGATAGTTTTCCATAACAATGCTTTCATTACAATGTAAAGTTGCAATAAGAGAACTTTTCCTTATTTCCGGAGTAAGGGAGCAGAGAATATCGTTTATATAATCTGCAACCTTAAACTTTCTTCTTTCGTAATTCGTCTGATCAGTAGAAACCATCTTAAAACTTGATACCAGCTCAGCAGTACGTTTTAGGTTCCTTAAAATAAGATCAGAGCATCGGGAAATTTCCTTAAGGTACTTTTCAAACTCGCTCTTTTTCATGCTATCTGTTTCAGACATTTTAAGAAGCTTATCAGTACCATCTTTTAAATATGACGCTGATGTTATACCAATACCGATAGGAGTATTAATTTCGTGGGCAACCCCAGCAACCAAACCGCCCAGTGATGCCATCTTTTCAGTCTGAATAAGTTTTTCCTGACTTTCTATGAGTTCATTTGTTCGCTCTTTTACCTTTTCCTCCAGAGTATGACTATATTCATCAAGGTTTTGATAGAGGTTGGCATTTTCGATAGAAGTTGCTGCCTGTGCAGCAAGTATTTCCAGCAACTCTACACGTTCCTGAGTAAAAGCTCCTGCAATAAGGTCGTTCTCAAGATAAATAAGTCCAAACACTTTTCCATGTTTTAAAATCGGATAACAAATCACTGATTTTTTATTCTTCCCTGCAAAATAATTATGGTCTGATTCGGGAAAATTTTTTGATGCATCATTAAGAATGATCGGCTTGAAACTTTTCTGTGAGGTTTTAATAATATTTACCGGAACATTTTCGTATTCATCCAAAGGTTGTGAGATAAATGTTTTTGTTTTTTTATCCTCAATATCCCATTGAGAGAGAATATTAAGTTCCTCTGTTTCTCCATCCTGAAGAATAAAGACGCCTCTTTCGGCCCCGGCATTTTCAATAACAATCTTAAGTATTTTTTCCAGAAGGGTTTCCAAAACAATTTCACCAGAAATCGCTCTTGTCGCTTTAATAATGCTGCTGATGTCCAAGGAAATACCATGAGAGCCACTTGAAGTATTGGAAATGGTGAAATCTACCGTTGTATCGTGTTTTGGAATAGGAGAAACAATATTGAGATGAGAAGAATATTTTTTCTCAATATTTTTGGCAACCTCTTCTCCCCCCCATTTTCGGTAAAGATACAGTGCTTCCGTAAAGTAAAAAGAGGCAATCTTTTCTTTTTTTATGGAGAGATAAAACTTTGCAGCTCGTTCGTTCGCAAGAGCCTGAAACCGTAAATAGTCATTTTTTTCTGCAACCTTAATTGCTTCGTCAAAAAGATTAAAAGCGTCATTTAAGTCTCCCTCTATTGCAGAAAGCTCGGCTTCCATCAGAAGTTTGTGATGAAGAAAATTCACCGGACAATGGTTAGCCCAAAGCTTCATTTTTTCATATTCACCTTTCATCTTTTTAACGGCAACGTTCCTTTTATCCTGCGTCATTTCGTGCAACATTGAAGAAAGAGTATAAAAGGTATAAAGGCTAAGATGGAAGAAAGAATATGTTCCAATAATGGAAATTGCATGTTTTTCAACTTTTTCTATTTGTTGCATGCACTGCTCATATTCCTCAAAGTAAAAATAGTTTTCCAGTTTTAGAACAAGGCACCGGCATTCCCCCGTAACATCTTTTGCCTTTTTCAATCTTTCAAAACATTCTTCTTCATTAAATGTCTCAATGAAAGGATGAAAGCTTTTTTCTTTCCCGGCAAAATCAATTCTCATTTTCTGAGCAAACAATGCGATTATGTATGCCTCATTATTTTTTGTTGACTCAATAATTGAAAGATATTTTTCCCCCTTTTGAATTGCCTGTCTAAGGTTACTTTCGGTACCCCAAAGAGAAATATGTACACAAGAAAATGCCAGATAAGAATGATCGCCCGACTGTAAACCAGCCTCAATAGCTAATTGAAATACCTTTTCAAGCTCCCTGTAATGAATGTTCCAGAAAGCAGTGAAAATTCCGTAAACAACAAAGATCCTGCTTCTTAGCCGTATATCATTATAATGTTCGTTTAAGCGAACACCGAGTTTTCCAAACTCATATCCTTTTTCAAAATCCTTGAAAACAGCTCCTTGCAGCATGCCATAGGCAACAAAAGCAAATGCCGACTCAGGACACATACCATACCGCAAAGAAAGGACGGCTTCTTTAAGTCCAACAAGAATCATAAGGTTTTTCGTTCCTGCTTTATATACTATCGGGGTAAGTTCCATCAGGAGTTTCATGCAATACTTATTTTTTTCTTCTTTCATTTCCGGTTCATGAATTAAATCAGAAATATTCCTTTTTCCAAGATAAAACTTTGCCCGCATCATTTCGACAATGATATGGAGTTTTGTAGGGTTTGCCGGTAATTTGAGTCCGAGAAGAGAAAGTCCCTGAATACAGGAGTCTATCCCTTTATTCAATGTTCCCATCGCAACAAATTGCTCTGAGCGCATTCTTAAAACTTCAACCTTTCCCATAACGTCCTTTGAGTTTTTATCAAGAAGATCCATAAGTTTGTTTGAATGTTCAAACTCCTTGGAAAGATATGCAGATTCTGCATACTCCCAAACAACTTCCCACGCTAAAGGATAGTCAGTTTTCCAATGGTTTTCAGGAAGCAGTTCATAGGCAATGCCGAGATATTGGTATGCCGGACGATAGGCACTGGATGCCTTGGCTTTTCTTCCTGCTTTTAAGTTAAGCAAAGTTATTTCTTTTTTTTCTTCGTTACCGGTAACCCTTTTTCGTCCTTCATTAAAATGTCGGGCAATTACAATAACTTTTTCTTCAATTTCTGTTTTATCCAGTTTATTTTTCAATAACCGCCCTATTCTTAAATGAGCTTCCTCCCTCTCATTTTCTGAACTTAAAGAGTATGCGGCATATTGAACCCTGTCATGCTGAAACGTATAGTGAATTCCTGCTGCTGTGGATAGACTGTCAGAGACTTCACCCTCTCTGAGAAAAAGTCGGTAATCATTGTTCTGGGGGGATATAATCCCTTCATCAATGGTTGGTTGAAGTATTTTTGCTGTTTCTTCGGGCGTTTTTTCTGTAATGAGGGAAAGGGTTTTCAGGTCAAAGGAGTTACCAATACTTGCCGCATTTTGAAGACATTTTTTAATTTCTTCCGGAAGTTTTCCAAGCCGTTTTACCATAAATTCCACAACATTCTCGCTGATTTCAACACCTCTAATCTTTTCAATGTCCCAGCACCATCTTCCTTTATTCTTATCAAAACATATATAATCGTCTCGATGGAGGTTTTTTAACAACTCATTGATAAAAAATGGATTTCCGTCTGTTTTTTGCTGAATAAGTGAGGTGAGGGAATGAGCCTCCTCGATATTACACTTTAGCGTGTCTGATACAAGCTGACCTATATTGTCTTCCGATAAAGTTCCGAGGGTAATTTGAGAAACCTGCCGCTTTATTTCCATTTCATGAAGTGCTAAGGCAAGTGGATGCCCTTCATTAACCTCATTTGAACGATAAGCACCAATAAAAAGAAAGAACCTGATACTTTCCGACCCCATGAGGTCTGTTATTAAGGAAAGACTCGGAACATCTGCCCATTGCAAATCATCAAGGAAAATAACCAGAGGGTGGTTTTTGTCTGCAAAAACCTTAACGAAATTTCTGAAGGTAATAAAAAACCTGTTTTTTGCCTCGGAGGGCATGAGCTCCTGCACCGCTGATTGTTTACCAATAATTCCCTCAAGTTCCGGGATGATATCAACAATAATCTGACCATTTTGTCCAAGGGCATTATTGAGTTTTTCCCGCCACACTTTTACATTTTCCTCCGACTCCGAAGCTATTTGTTTAATAAGGTTTTTAAAGGCGATGCTTACAGCACCGTAGGGAATGTCTTTGGAAAACTGATCAAACTTTCCCTCAATAAAATATCCACGACTTTTGAGAATTGGTTTTCTCACTTCGTTAACAAGAACCGATTTTCCAATACCGGAATATCCCGTTACCAGAAGAATTTCTGAAACACCCATGCTCAGACGATCAAAAGCACTCAAAAGAGTTTTGGTGTCCTTTTCCCTTCCATAGAGTTTCTGAGGAATTTGAAATGTATCTGAGATATCGAGTTCCGCAATTTTAAAAGGCTTGACACTTCCGGTAGCTTTATATTCCTCACTGCATTTTTTCAGGTCGTGAATTAGTCCGTAAATGCTCTGATATCTTTCCTCAGCATTTTTTTCCATCAGTTTCATGACAATATCCGATAATGGTTGGGGAATTAATGTATTAATCTGATGCGGAGGAACAGCTATTTTTGCTATATGCATGTGTACCTGCTCCATTGGGTCAGCTGAGTCAAAGGGCAGTTCTCCGGTAAGCAATTCATAAAAGGTTATGCCGAGGGAATAAAAGTCAGAGTGATAATTGATGGAGCGGTTCATTCTTCCCGTTTGTTCCGGGGAAATGTATTTCAGGTTACCCTCAAGCTTATTGAAATCCTTTATTTCCGGTTCCTCACGGGAGAGAAGAGAAGCAATACCAAAGTCAATGATTTGCACAACCCCGCTATCAGGGTTATAAATAATATTTGATGGGTTTAAATCTTTATGAATAATCAAGTGAGAATGGATCTGCTGTAAGGCATTGACAATTTTAAGAGCAACATCATAAAACTCAGCAAGAGGCATTGCTCCGTCACTCAAGAGGTTCTTCAGTGAATCCCCGCCACAGTCCTCCATAACAATAGCCAGACTGTTCCTGTATTTTTCGAGGGAGCATATATGAGGTACCCCTTCCATATCTAAAAGGCAGGCGGTTTCGTATTCAAGCTGAAAACGACCCAATTCCTGAGGAGTGGGATATTCCTCATTAAGGAGTTTAACCACAACCTTCAACCCGTCCTTTACACGTAACGCTCTGAATATTGATGAATTTAAGTTCTCAAAAATCTTTTTCTGGACACTATATCCTTGAAGGGTAATCACATTAAGTATCGGTAAAGGGTCAAAAGTTTATTTATTGCAAATAGGAGAGGTTAATCTGTCATTTCCCAAAGCTGTCTTTAATAATTCCAAAACATTTTACCCTTGATTAACGTTATCTCTAAAGAAAACAGTGTTAAATTGCTAAAACGCCATTGAAAATGCATGTTACTTTCTGACCTTAATGGTAAAAGTATTTTTTCCAGCACGATATATTCGGTTAGAATAGCTTCATCATTAACAATATAACCCCGTGTATATG
>JADGAW010000118.1 GCA_015231815.1 Nitrospinota bacterium | reverse complement strand
ATTCCAACCTATAACGAATCAGAAAATATAGGTCGGTTAATTGATGAAATTCTTGATTTGCCGGTTTATACAAAGATTGTGGTTGTTGACGATAATTCTCCTGACGGAACGGCAGATGTCGTAAAAAACCACCCTGAATTTGATAAGCGGGTGTACCTGTTGTTACGGGAAACAGATAAAGGAAGAGGAAGGGCAGGTATTGCAGGTTTTCAGTATGCTTTGGAAGCTGGAGCTGATTATATTGTGGAGATGGATGCAGATTTTTCTCATCACCCAAAGTATATCCCTCAGTTGGTTCAGGAAATGGAAAATGCCGATATCGTCATTGGCTCAAGAGGAGTAAAAGGAGGGTATGAAACAGGAAGATCTTTAGCACGACAATGGATTACAAAGTTTGCGAACTTTTATATTCGCTTATTTATGGGCATTAAAGGTATAAATGATTGTACCGCCGGGTTTCGCTGTTTTAAACGAGAGGTTTTGGAAAAAGTCCGGCTCGAAAAAATGGAATCAGTTGGTCCTTCAATTGTTGAAGAGGTTTTATATGGTTGCTGCTTTCTTGGATATACCATTAAGGAAATTCCTATTTGCTTTGAGGACAGAACAGAAGGGGAATCTACAAAAAATCTTGGAGAATATATTGATACTGCAATTTGTATTATTAAGTTCCGTTTACGAATGAATGCCGATTTTTTTAAAACTTAAAGCTTATGCATCCTTCATTTCTTGTGGTAGGTTCTGGTGCGGTTGGTTGTTATTATGGAAGCAAACTACAACAGGCCGGGTTTGATGTAACCTTTCTTGCACGGGGAAAACGCTATAACTACTTGAAAGAAAATCCGCTTATTGTTGAAAGTTTTCTTGGCGACTATACCGTAAAGGGAAAATTTATTGATGCAGTTACCAATGAGAAACCAGACTTTATTCTTTTTACCACAAAGTCGTACGATATTAAGGAAGCCTGTGAGTCAATAAAAAAAGCAGTTACCACAAGCACAACAATTATTTCTTTTATTAACGGCACTGAGAGTGAAAAGGTTATTGCTGAATTCTTTCCCAAGAATGATATTATTGGTGGTATTGCCTTTATTGGTGCAGAATTAAATAAAGAGTTTATTCTCAGTCATACTGCGGCAGGTTTTATTCTTATTGGTGATTGTGAAGTCTCAAAGGTTTCCACAAGAAGCTATAAACTCAACGAAATTGCAGATTTTTTCATTCAAGGCAACATTAATTGCAAAATATCCGACAATATTTATCAGGATTTCTGGAATAAAATGCTTTGGAATACCGGCTTTAATGGTCTTTGTGCAATAACCGGAATGACCTCTAAGCTTTTGCTGGAATTCCCGGAAACAAGAAAAACCGTTATTGGTTTAATGAAGGAATGTAAACGAGTTGCAATCGCATCAGGTATTCATATCACCGATGAGATGATTCAAAAAAATATCGAAATAACGGAAAAGGTAAGTGGTGATGTTACTCCTTCAATGCTACAGGATAAAAGAAACGGCAAGAAGATGGAAATTGATATCATTAACGGAAAAGTTGTTGCATTAGGAAAAGAACTTGGCGTTCAAACACCCCTGAACGAAACAATTAACGCAATTATTTCCCTCTGGAACAAAGAATTACAAAAGGGTTAAGAATATTTTTAACCTCACACTTTATTCACCTGTTCCGGCAAAATCTCCATAATCCCGGTTAATATTCTTTCTGATTTTTCCCATACAATAGTCGCAGGTGAGGATTTCATCATTGAAGGAAAAATGTTGCTCGCAGACAATAGTTCCACAAAGCTCACACTGCCTTTCTTCCACTATTGGTTTTTCACAAATATCACATTTCATTTAACAAGGTTAAAAAGTTGTAAAGTTTAAAAGCTAAAAGGTTAAAGTTAAAACGTAGTTTGGAAATGGTCGGAATGAGAGGATTTGAACCTCCGACCCCTAAGTCCCGAACTTAGTACGCTACCAGACTGCGCTACATTCCGACACATTTTTATTATACTGCCAGATTGTTCTATCAATTATGATCGTCACTGTTTTTTAGTCTTCTCTTTTTTTAGCATTAATACACCAAAGATTACGCAGGCACCACCAAAAATCTGTATTGCTGAAATAGGCTCTGCCAGAAATATTGCCGCTAAGGCTATAGTTGAGACAGGACCAATCGAGCCAATTATTGATGTTCTTGAAGCTCCTATTTTTTGAATTGCTGCCGCAAGAAAAAAAGAGGGTATAACCGTAGAAAAAAACGCCATGACAAATCCATAGATATAAACTGGGGAAGGCTGAACTAAAACAGAAATTTCCCGTGTGGCAAAAAAATGTATAAATACCGCCAGACATGAAGTAATCATGGCATAGACGGTAAAACGTTTTGACCCAACCTTGGGGATGATTCCACCACTTCCTACAAGATAAACAGAGAATGTTAATGTAGCGGCAAATACCAGTAACGAGCCTAAGAGTACATTCTCCCCGACAACATTTAATTCATGTTGAATTGCCAACGTAATCCCAATATATCCAAGAAGGAGGGCGAAAATCATTCTTTTTTCCAATTTCTCCTTTAATATAAAAACCGACAGAATTACGGTCATTGTTGGGTATAAGAAGAGAATTAAACGTTCAAGTCCAGCGGAAATATACATCAGTCCAAGAAAATCAAATAAGCTTGAAAGATAATAACCCAGTAAACCCAGACCAATAATGGTCAACAGTTTCCGGCCCCTAAGGGTTTCCTTAGCCTTTTTTTCTTCCATAAAAAGTATCACAAGGAAAAAAGGAAGAGAAAACGCCATTCGAATAGTCAGAAGTGTAATGGTATCAACACCGTAGGTATAGGAAATTTTAACGAATATTGCTTTTGAAGAGAAAGCAATAGCGGCAAAGAAAGCAAGAAAAAAACCAACAAGTTCGTTGTTATCAAGAAATTTTCTGGCGGTATTCAAACGAATTCCTCTGTTAAATGAGATAAAAAAAGTACTTTATCAGATAACGGGTTTTTTATTGTCTCCAGCTTCTTTCCTTGACAAACAGTCATCCATATGAGAGATAAAAACGAATTAACACTTGAGGTTATTTACAGGACAAGTATTGAACGGATTTCAACTGAACAGCGACTTCAACAAGAGGAGAAGGTGCTGTTTCGTTGACCTCGAAAGAAACGGCTGCCTCAAAGCCGTTTCTGAGAATGAGTTCAAATTACCAGATTCTAACTCTGTTTTTCAGTACTCTTAATATCTTCAAAAAACCTGTGAACTGTTTTTATTGACATAAAGCATTTCGTTGTAACGTAGCTCTTTCTGATAAGATACCAAAATAATATGAACTACCATACAACCAATCTATTTATGGACAATTGTCATCTCCCCAACCTAACCTCTTCTAAAAGGTAACAATGGAATACATGCAGGGAAACAGGGGAACTATTGAAATTAAAGGTCTTAGTAACAATGGAGAAGGAATTGGTCTTATCGAAGGGCGTAAGGTTTTTGTCCCGGGAAGTGTGACAGGAGATGTTGTCGATATTCGACTTGTTACCGTTAAGAAAGAGTATGGTGTGGCAAAACCCTTAAAGGTTTTGGAAAGCTCCCCTTATTTCATCAAACCCGTATGTATTGTAGCCGACAAATGTGGTGGTTGTCAGTGGCTTCATGTGAAATACGATTATCAACTGCAGGAAAAGAAAGAACAGGTTCTTCAGACCTTAAAAGAAACGGGCGGTTTTGAAAATCCTCCTCTGGAAGATATTCTGCCTTCACCTGAAGTGGTTGGTTACCGTAATAAATCCACCTGTCCTTTTGAATTTTCCTCCGATGGTAAGGTTAGGTCTGGCTTCTACCGCAAGGGTAGCCATCGCATCGTAAATATTAATCAGTGTCCGGTTCAGGATTCAAGACTTGACCCACTCCTCAAAAAAATAAAGGAAGATATTATCTTGAGAGGGTGGAGCATCTATGATGAAAAAAAATGTACAGGGGAAATCAGAAACCTCTCTCTCAGAATTGGAAAAAATACAGGGGGAATATTAATTACTTTAATAAGTGCATCGGAGAACCTGACTGCTCTTGATGATCAATCAAAGGCTTGGATGAAGGAATTTCCCAATGTAAGAGGAGTTTGTCTTAATATAAATCCAACAAAGGGTAACGTTAATATGGGTAAAGAAACCCGTTGTATTGCCGGTGAACCTTTTATCAAGGAAAGATTTATGAACCTTGATCTCATTGTTGGTTCTTCCACTTTTTTTCAGGTAAATACCAAGGCAGCAGAGTTGCTCTATCAATATATTGAAAAAGAGTTAATGCTATCGGGTAAAGAAAAAGTACTTGACCTTTATTGTGGTATTGGAACGTTTACTTTGCCTATTGCCCAACAGGTGAGAGAAGTTATTGGTATTGAAAATCATTCAGATTCAGTAAAACTTGCTCAAAAAAATGCTGAGAATAATGCGATTAAGAATGTACGTTTTTTATCGGGAAACGTAGAAAACATTTTTGATAAAGAGAATTTTACTCCGGATATAATTTTGCTTGATCCACCCAGAAGAGGTAATAGCAAAGCTGTACTTAAAAATCTTAGGGACATAAAGGCAAAGAAAATCGTTTATGTCAGTTGTAATCCTGTTAGTCTTGCCCGTGACTTAAAGGTGCTATGTGATGGAGGCCTTTATTTTCTGAAAAAAGTAAAACCTGTTGACTTCTTTCCGCAAACTTCACACATTGAAACGATTGTTTTTCTGGAAAGAGGAAACGATGAGGTCAGTGAGGCAAAAGAGGTTAAAAATCACTCGGTTTAATATCGTTGAGCCAATCCTTTAGCTGATCTGTCTCAATTCCTTTTCCTGCACCATTTTTCAAATCGTCAGCTCCTTTTCCCAAGGCATCTTTAAAGTTTGTAGAAACGCTATAAACTTCATTTGAAACATAAATAGGGGAATTTGTTCTTAAGGCAACAGCAACAGCATCAGAAGGTCGTGAATCAATACGGATAATTCTCTCGTCTTTCGTTTGTAAAGATAAATATGAATGATAGGTGTTGTTTTTTATGGAAAAAATTACCACTTTGTTGAGGGTAAGTCCGGTATCGCTAAGAATATTTGTTATAAGGTCATGAGTTAAAGGTCGTTCCGGTATTTGCTTCTCCAACGCCTGAGAAATCGAAATTGCTTCAAAGGTTCCTATCCAGATTGGAAGCAGTTTTTCCTTGTCATGGTCTGTAAGTAAGAGTATTGTGGAGTTTGAAATAGCGTCAACTACCACTCCGTGAACAATAACTTCTATTAACTTTTCTTCCATCTTATTCTCCTCAATGAAGGGTTACCTTAAACCCACCGCTAGAATAGCAATATCATCATCCTGTTCTTTCTTTCCTGTAAAGTTTTCCACCTCTTCAAGAAGGGTGCTTACATATTCTTTGAGGGGAAGGTCATGATGTTTTTTAATATAGTCGGTAAGACGGGTTTTTCCCCACTGCTCCTCTTGACTGTTCATTGATTCAATAATTCCATCGGTGTAGAGTGTTATTCTATCATCGACCTTAAGGGTCTCACTACAATCCATGAATTGTGCATCTTCATCCCATCCAATAGCCAGTGAGTTCTTGCCAATTTCTCTGATACCTCCATTGCTACCTGAAATGTAAAGACGTTCATGTCCACAACTTGAGTATTTCAACTCATTAGTTTCTTCATTAATAACCATAAAAAATATTGTGGCATGAAAACCATGAAATTCACCTTTGATAAAGTTTTTGTTGATATGCATGAGCAGTTCTCCGGGGGAAAGTCCTTGTGACGTATCTTTTTGCGTAATATAAGTTTGAATTGCCTGCTTCATGAATACCGTAATCATTGCTGCCGAAACACCGTGTCCGCAAACATCACATATATACATCCCAAGAAGGTGGTCGTTAATTCTAAAAACATCATAAAGGTCACCTCCCACCTGAGTGCAGGGACTATATATCGCAGCAAAGGAAACTTTTTTTGATTGAGGAAAAACCTCAGGCAAAAGAGCATTCTGGATTTTCTTTGCTGAACGTAAATCGTTAAGAATTGCTTCATTTTGTTGCTTTGTTTGTTCAAGAAGCTCTTTAAGTCTGAGTTGAGTGTTTACCCGTGCCAGAAGCTCAGAGGCGTTAAAAGGCTTTGATACAAAATCATTTGCTCCGGCAGTTAACCCCTTTACTTTTGAATCACTATCGTTTAATCCGGTAATAAAAATAACAGGAATATGTGCTGTTTTTTTATCTTCTTTTAACCTTGCCAAAGTCTCGTACCCGTCAAGAACAGGCATCATAATGTCAAGAAGAATAAGATCCGGTATTTGTTTCGCAACCTGTTCCAAAGCTTCCTCTCCATTTTCAGCAGTCATAAAGATAAATGAAGTATCTTTTAACGTATGTTGCAGTATTTTCAGGTTGATGGCGTTGTCATCAACCAGAAGAAGAGTTTTTGCTGTTTGGGAAGACATATACTGCTCAGATTAAGTAAAGTAAAAGGTCTTAAGAGTTTTTCTATCATAATGCTTTTAATGAAGAAAGTAAAAAACAATTGAGAAAACTTTATCGCTATTTTTAAATAAAAAAAGTAAAAAGTTTAATATAATACAAAGCTGTTTAATTGAATGGTAACGTTAGGCTTTATAAGTCAGTCTATAGTAAAAGATTTTTCTTTTTGATTCAAATTTATTCCCCTGATAACCAAGCAAAAGATGAGTAGTGAATTTGCAGACTTTTTTGATGAGTTTATGGAAGAGTCAAGAGACCACTTAAGTG
>JADGAW010000117.1 GCA_015231815.1 Nitrospinota bacterium | reverse complement strand
GCCTTAAAAAAGAATCAGATGGTTGGCTTAATGAATGACAGACATGTTCGCCCCAGTGAAAAAAGTGTGATGGTGAATTTTTTTAATAAAAAAATTAGAACCAACCCTCTTATTGCACGGTATCATCAAAAAACTCAATGTCCGATTATCTTCGGATGCTGTTACAGGGATGGTAATGGAGTTCCATCTTTACGATTAAAAGAAGAAGTAATTACTGAAGAAGGTAAAGATTCCTTACAAGTAAATACTCAAAAGCTGTATTCAGTAATAGAAAAAAGGATTAAGCAAAACCCCGAAATGTGGCAATGGTTTCACGAATATACCTATTGGTAACTCATTGAAAATGTTTTTGAAGATAATATTAACCTTCGAATCGGTTGGATTTTAAAGCATATTTCTTCATGTAACGGAGAAGCAAGTCCTCTTTCTTTTGAAGGCTTGTGAAATAGCGAACGCTTCCGTTATAAGAGATTATTGACCTCCTCAAATCATACTCGACATAACCTTTTCCATCCTTAAAATAAACTTTAGAATATCTTGCCATAAGATCAGACATATAAAAGGTTGCCATAAAAGTTGAAAAGGTTTTGTGTTCCAGTAGCGAATTAACTTTATTAGGCATTACTATTTTCTTTCTTTGCATCTTATTTAAAATATATCCTTTTGTTGGGTAATATATTTGAAAGGGTCCTTCAGACTTTCCCTTATCGCCTTTTATATTATGAAAGAATGTCTCCTGATGAGCAATAAGGATTGTAAATGTCTTAGGAACATTAAATAACTGGCTGCTATAAAACATATCCTCTGCCAAAGCATGGGCATATTCATCAATGTTCGAAACAACCTTTAAGTTATTTTGTCGGGCAAAGGTGTAATAGTTTGACTTAATGTATGGTGTAACGAAATGAATGAACTCTTCAGCGGTCATTTCTTCAATAACAGGTAACGGTTTAAATTCACCTTCGTAAATGGGGATAAAAAAGTCCCGGTAATTTCTCTTGATGGAAGCCAGATTGTTCAGAATTGTTTCTTTCGTTTGCTCAGCAGTGTAACCCGAAGTATGGTATTCATTAAAAAGGCGGGCAATAAATGATGAGTAAGCATTTTCTGTCTTTAGTTGAAGTCTTGTTAGAAGCTGTAAAGCATTAACAGAGTATGCAAAGCGACTGCTTTCATTTTTCAAAAACTTTTTGGAGCTTGCATATTTCTTTTGCATCCGGTAAATAATATGGGTCGCCTGTTCAATATTTTCCTTTTTGAGGATATAACAGTTAGGATAAACCGTTTTGTAAAATTCAAGGAATGCGTTGAAGTCAATATTCATCTCCTTACAGAAGCGGTTAATTTCTGAAATAATAACGGATTCTACATTTTCCCTATCGAAGTTTTCACTATCGATTTCCATAAATGAACTTGCATCAACGGTTACTTTATATTTATCAATATCAAGAATAAGGTGTTTGTTGTCTTTTTTTTCAGGAGCCTTATACGCAACTTTATGGGGCGTTAATTTATAACCATCAAATGGTTTTTCAGAATAAAGATATGTTTTTAGTTCTGGTTTATCAATGAGGTGGTTCATAAATGGAACAGTATTTCTAAGTTCCATTTCCCTCCATGGCAAATCGGTAATTACTGAATAAAAAAGACCCCCAACAAAAAAAACTGTTGAGACGGTGTTAACAAAGTTCTTTTTCCAAAAAGGCTGCTCTTTCGTTGCTTCCCTTATTCTTTCTTCAATACTTATAATATGGGTTTCCAGAGCTTTATTTCTTTTTCTTTCTTCTTCTATGACAGCTAAAAGCTGTTCTTCCTTAGCTTTTCCTTCAAGAACGAGAGTAGCTACTTTTTCATTTTCCTTCTTTAATTTTTGGACTTTGTCCTCTTTTTCCCTGCTTTCTCTTTTAAGTTTTGCTACCTTATTAATGTATTCTTTCCGATTATCAGATATTTCATCGACAAGAGAAGCAATTTTATTATTCAAGGATTTTATGATTTCATCAGCAACGGAATCGTTTCCCTCTACAACTCCAGAGAAGTCATTGTTAAACTCCTTTTCAAGCCGGAGAAGTTCATCAATATCATTCAGTAATGCCTCAACTTCAGGTATTTTTGCAATTTCATTTTCATCAAATTCGTCCACAAGATCATTAATGATAGGAATTTCCTTTAAATGAAAGGGTTTGTAGCTGTTGTATTCTTCAAAAATTTTAAATGATTCCTCGTTGGAGCTTGATAGCTGGGAAATCAGCTTTCCCATTTCAGTAATATTGTCAAGAAAGTTGTCTGCTGGAACGGGAGATGCCCTGAGAAATAATTCAAGGAAATCCTTTTTCATGGTTAGTTTTTTAATTGATTCACTAACCAGAGCTGCATTATTTAATCTTTTTTGCTTATTTACCTGTATTTTTTTCAGTTGTTCCTTGTATTGTCTTTCGTTGACTCTTAAGGAGTCTGTAATTGTTTTAAAGTTCTGAACAAGGTTGCTATAAATTCTCTGAAAAAATGCATACTGTTTATGAAGCTCTTTTGCTTCATTAAGTTTGCCATCAAGAACGGAACGAAAGAAAGAGATCTTATCGCCGCTTAAAAGTTTTCCGTTTACTTTTGCGTTAGAGAAGTCATCAATGATTTTTTCAATTTTTTCATTAAATTCACTATGCTTTTTTAAATTATCTTCAATGTTTTCCCTGCTTTTAATAATATCCTTGTGTAATTCTTCCAGAGAAGAATATTCAACGCTTATTAATTCTTCCTGCATTGAACAGGTCTCGTAGGCTCTTTGTATATCCTTAAGTTCTGCATTAATATCTTTTTGAATATCAGTTGATTGTTCAATTGAACTTTCTAGAGCATTAATGGAATGCCTTAGACGTTTTCTGTTATTCTCGAAATAGTCAATTGTCTGATCAATAAGCTCAACTTTTGAAACATTGTTAAAAATCTTTTCTAAAGAATTTTCATATCGACCGTTAAGGATAAGCTTATAGTCTTGGTAACCTTTTCGGGTTTTTTCAAAGCTTTGAATTTCATCATTAATTTCCTTAACCCTTTTTTCGTACTCACTTTTTTTGATTTTTTTCCCAAAAGACTCAGAAAAACTTTCCGTTTTTTTCAATTTTTCCTCTTCGATACTTAAATCAAGAAGAAGTTTTTTATATTGTTCCTTTATTTTGGCAATTTTTTCTTCAGGAATATCAACGCCATTTTTATCTTTATATTTTTTTACTCCATTGTGTTGATATATGTTCAAAGTTTTCATTTTTTCTTTATGAACATTTATCTTGGACTGAAGCCAGGTAACTCTTTTCTCTATTGCATTTTTTTGTTCAGCAAATTGTGTTTCATCATTAAATTCAAAATCACTTAATTTTCTTTGAAGGGTTGCTTTTTCCTGAAGTAATTTCTCGATTTGCTTTGTGTAGGATGCGTGACCATCGTGAAGTTTTGCAATTTCATCCTTAAACTTATTTATTTCATTTATCAGGTTATGGTTTAATTTGATGCAACTTCGTTTTACCTCTTTGATTTTTGTAATATCGAACTTTAGAGGAGTGGGAGAAATTAAATCATCAAGAGAATTTTCTTTCTCCATAATAACTGACCAGAAAAGCCCTGTTAGACTGTCAAAGTCTGTATTTTCTTCAAGGTTAAGCTTTCCATCTTCCCCGAGTTCCATATATATAATGTCCAGAACACTTTTTTCCTTTAGCAAAAGGTGTATTGCCAGAAATTGCGCAAAATCCTCGTTAATGGGCTTTTGATAAGCAATTTTCATTATCTCTGGAGACATGAGAAATGCTTTAATATCAAGGTCTTTTGGGTGATGGAGATATCCCGCTTCTTCATTAAAAAGTTTCTCTTTCTTTACAAACTCTTTAATCTTTGGATTTGGGGAAAGGTATTGACTTAATTCGTTAATTAACTTCATAGTTCATTCTATAAATTGCTTAACTGGTTACTTTTAAGCAAAGGTTCCAGAGGGTAGGAGGTTTGAACCATAATTCATACCTCCTGTTCCTCAATATTTAAATCATCTTTTCGGCAATCTGGACAGCATTTAATGCAGCACCTTTTCTGATATTATCCGAAACTATCCACATGTTTAAACCATGTTTAACACTAAAGTCCTGTCTGATTCTACCGACAAATACCTCATCACGACCCGCAGCATTTATTGCCATAGGATAGAGGTCTTCAACTGGTTTATCCTGAACAACCACACCACTAAAAGCAGATAAGAGCTCACGGGCTTTATCTGGTGAAATTTCTTTGGCAAACTCCAGATTTACCGATTCCGAATGAGAATAAAACACCGGAACCCTTACTGTAGTCGCTGTAACCTTAATGGAATCATCATCCATTATTTTCTTTGTTTCGTTTTCCATCTTCATCTCTTCCTTCGTATAGCCGTTTTGTAAAAAAACGTCTATGTGTGGAATACAGTTAAATGCTATCTGCTGGGAATAAACCTTTGGAGTTATTTCCTGCAAAGTTAAAAGCTTGTTGGTTTGTTCAGCAAGTTCTGTAACTGCCTTATGACCAGAGCCAGAAACTGACTGGTAGGTCGAAACAACAATTCGTTTAATCCTGGCATAATCATGTAAAGGCTTCAGTGCAACAACCATTTGAATTGTAGAACAATTCGGGTTGGCAATTATTCCTTTATGCTTTTTTAGTGCTTCCGGATTAACTTCCGGAACAACCAAAGGAACATCCTTATCCATTCGGAACGCCGAACTATTGTCAATGACAATTGCCCCTGCCTTAACCGCATGGGGAGCAAACTCAAGACTTCTTCCTGCTCCGGCAGAAAAAAGAGCAAAATCTATGCCGTCAAAAGATTGCTCGGTAAGTTTTTGCACTTTATAGCTATTTCCCTTGACCTTGACGGTAAGTCCCTCAGAACGTTCTGAAGCTAATGGGCGAATATCATTAAAGGGGAAGTTCCTCTCTTCAAGAGTAGAGAGCATTTCAGCACCAACGGCACCTGTTGCACCAACAACAGCAACATTGTATTTCTTAGACATAATGGTAGTTAAATAAAATGTTAATAAAAGTTATCAGAAATTTGTCATCAAAAGGATGACCCTTTATTTTACTCCTCTAAAGAGGATATTTCAGAAGAATTTAGAAAATACAAAAGGCTCAGTAAAATTTACATACTGTTGAAGAATAGCTCTATTCAAATTTGGGGAGAATTAAGACTTAAAATTTTTATTTGATTTTTCGTTCACAGTGAATTAATAAACGAGGAGTCTAGGTTCGGTCATTTCTTCAATTGCGTATCGAATTCCTTCGCGACCAAGACCTGAATCCTTAACACCTCCATAGGGCATGGAATCAACTCGAAATCCAGGAATTGAATTGATAATTACACCTCCAACTTCTAATTCAGCATGAGCAAGCTTCATACGGTCAATATGTGTAGTATAAACACCCGATTGTAACCCGTATTTTGAGTTGTTTGTAGCACTAATAGCTTCATGAAAGTCCTTTACTTTTTCAATAATTGCAACAGGACCAAAAGCCTCTTCATCCACAACTTTCATGCCAGACTTAGTGTCAGTTAAAAGTGTCGGAGCGTAAAGGTTATGCTCCTTACTTATGATATGTCCTCCGGTTATGATTTGGGCTCCTTCTATAACTGCTTCCTGTACCCAATTGTTTATACGGTTTAGATGTCCACAATCAATTACTGGACCGTTTATGACTTCTTCATCTTCTGGGTTGCCAGTTTTTATCTTTTTAATTTCACCTTCCAATAAATTCAGAAAAGCATCAAACACCTTTTCAACCACATATATTCTCTGTGTTGAAATGCAGATTTGCCCTGCATAAAGATAGGCTCCAATTGCGGCTTGTTTTGCTGCTGATTCAAGGTTTGCTGTTTCATCAATAATAAGTGATGCGTTACCACCAAGTTCCAGAGCAACCTTTTTCTTTCCACAAATATTTTTTAAATGCCAACCTACAGCATCACTTCCGGTAAAAGAAAGCATTTTGATTCTTTCGTCTTGTACAAGTTTTTCAGCTTCTGGGATATCACAGCAAACAATATTTAAAACGCCATCAGGAAACCCAATATCATTCAAAAGATCAGCAAAAGCGAGTAAGGTGAGTGGTGATTGAGGAGCGGGTTTTACAATTATGCTACAGCCAGCAGCTAAAGCAGGGCCAATCTTATGAAGTGCTAAATTCAAAGGAAAATTAAAGGGAGATATAGCTAATACCGGTCCAAGGGGAATTCTTTTGGTTAATGCTGATTTACCTGCCCCTGCACCAAAATCAATGTTTAGAGCCTCTCCTGAAAATCTGAGGGCTTCATCTACAGCAGTTCCAAGAGTTGAAATACATCGGTCAACTTCTGCACGAGCATAGGTAAGAGGTTTTCCTGCTTCTGCCATAATGAGATGGGCAAACAGTTCCTTCTTGTGAGCCAGACGGTGAACAAGTCGTTTAAGAGCATCGGCTTTTTGACCAGAGTTCCAGTGTCGATACTCTTGAAAGGCTTCAACCGAACCAGCTATTGCGTCTTCAATTTGCTCAGATGATGCAAGATTTATTTCAGCCATCACCTTCTGGTTATATTTATGAAGAATATTTAGGGTGTTTTTAAGGTTTCCTTTTGTATATTGTCCATTAATAAAACAACTGTTTCTGATAATTCTATAATAATCTTTCATAATGACATTCAGTTAACTGATTTGTAAATATTTAATTCTTTATTTTATATCTCTTCTACGTACATGAGAAGGTGTTTTAAGGGTATTTATCAATATATAATATATTGTTTTTAAATAAATCAAGCAAACATATTAAATTAATTCATTAACTTAATATTCAGATTTCATCTTCAAATGGTAAA